>DLFX01000338.1:2227-4182 GCA_002482405.1 Firmicutes bacterium UBA7709
CTGGCAATCGCTTCCACGGCCTTTCCGCCGATGGTCCCGATACCGATACCTCCGCCAATAACACCTATCGCGGCGATTCCTGCGCCTAACGCAATAAGTCCATTAGAATCCATAGTGAAACCTCCTTATTTTCCTGTGTTTTTTCAATGATGCGGGTCTTACGTCCCGCTATAACATCTGATACGTCGCATCAGTTATTATCTATATCCCGATATCCCGTCTCGATGTCCCGCACATTCAAGCCCATCTGCTGCGAGCCTACTCCTCTACCGACGTTTTGGTAAATACGATGGTCAGCATCATAAATACATACGTCTGGATTACCGGAACAAAAAGGTCGAAGAAGAAATGCATTGGAACCGGCAAGATAAATGCGAAATGCCCCAGCGCGATATAAATCAGCTCCATGAAGATCGCCCCCACCAGCATATTGATGAAAAGCCGGAGACAGAGCGACAGCGGAACGGTAACCTTATCGATAAGGTTCATGGGCAGCATAAACGCATAGGGCCTGATATAGCCGTGAAGATAGCCCCCCAGCCCGTTCTTTGAGATTGCGTTTCCATTGATCACAACTGCGGAAATCAGCGCCAGAGTCAAAGTAACGTTGATATCCCCGGTGGAAGGCCTGAATCCGATCAGTCCTGTCACATTCATGCAAAAGATAAATACTCCCAGGGTCCCGATAAACGGAACGAACCTGCTCCTGTACTCTTTCCCCAAATTGGAGGCGACGAGTCCGTTAAACAGGTTTACCAGCATTTCGACCACAGTCTGGCGCCGGGAAGGAATCTTCCCGAGATTTCTCGTCAGAAGCAGTACGGAAACGATGATCACCGCCATGATGATCCATTGCAGCACAATGCTCATCGTGACTGCAAACCTGTGATTGAACGCTGTAAACTCAAATATTTCCTTTGCACTAATCTCCATCTACTCACCTTCCCTCTTCATCTGGCCTCTCTGTGACGCGCTGATGATGATCGAAACATAATGTAAACTGTACCCGGTAATGTAAGCTATGATATTGTACAGATTGTCGTTGTAAAGAATAAAAGCAAAACCGCACGCGATTGCAATTCTTACCACGGCTCCGAGGAGGATCCAGATCATTCCCCTGGAGGTATTCATAGCGTGCCCCGTCATTGCGGAATTCATTAAATAATTAAAAAAAGCAACCGCGACTCCCACTACAATAGCGATCACGAACTCTCTGAAGAATATCATTGAGACGATAAATGATAACAGCATGATAATTCCATCACAGATCATAACCCTTTTCAGCATAGCCAGATTGCCTTTCTCAAATAATCACCCTCCGTAAAGGATGGCGAAACTTTTTCCGTCACATGATAAAAACCCGATGCGGGGCTGTAAAAACACATCCTTATCGGAAAAAGTACCTTTAATTATAATCTTTATTTTAGAAATGTAAAGCATTGTTAATAAATAGACATTCTGAAAATTCCGTATTTTAAGGAAAACAGCTTCGAGTTATCTGAATTCGACGGATTCAGGCGGAATTTACATACTGAAGATCATTGAAAAGTGTAAAAAACAATATCAAACTTCAACATTTTTGCTATTAATTTGACATTCTATTGTTTTATATGTCGTGGACAATGTTTTTGAGCCATTTCCCTGACCGGAAGCGGCGCCAGCATACGACCGCCTTAACGGCCTCCTCGGTCTGGGCCATGAGGACCACGATGAATACGGGAAGCGCAAAATACCAGGCCCCTAGATATACCAAAGGAACCCCGATCAGCCAGACCGAACCAACCTCCAGGAACATGGCGAACCTGGTGTCCCCGCCGCACCGAAGGGTGCCCGTGACATTCAATCCGTTGAAAACCTTTATCGGCATCATGGCGCCGTATATGCAGAGGATCAGCAATGCGTAGTGCTGTCCCTCCGGGGTGAAATTGAACAGCCGTATGATAAACTGTGATGTA
>DLFX01000372.1 GCA_002482405.1 Firmicutes bacterium UBA7709
TCCGGGCGGAGCCCAGGGATACTTCAACGTAAAACCTGACATCACCGTATTCGGCAAGATCGTATCCGGAGGCTATCCCATGGCCGGCGGCGTCGGCGGAAGCGCCGACATCATGTCCTGCGTAGCGGCGGGAGTAAGCCCCGGAAAACCGAAAGCATACGTCGGCGGAACCTTGAGCGCAAACCCCTTGAGCTGTGCTGCGGGATATTACGCAATCAAGGAGATCGTCGAAAAGGATGCGGCGAAAAAGGCGGGAGAAAACGGCGACAAATTATGCGCGGGTCTGAACAAGCTCATCGACCAGTATGACCTTCCCTTTGTCGCATGGAACATCGGCTCCATCGTCCACTTTGAGATATCGGGAGTGATGTACTTGTCGGTAACGGATCCCGAACTCATGCAGAAGATTCCGGCCAGGCAGCATTGCATCGAAGAGTTCGGCGCGGCTTTGACGGCAAACGGCGTCATCACCCTGGCAGGAAGCAGGATCTATACGAGCATGGCGGATAATGATGAAACGATTGCAACCACATTGAATGCATTCGAAGATATTTTCAAAAATATTGAAAGATAACAGGAGGAGTAAAAATGATTAGAAAATTAAGCGACGAGAATTTAATGCACGCTTTTCCGGAAGTGGCCTTTTCAGAGGATTACATCATCGCCACATACCAGGCGAAGGTAAAGACCAGAGACATTGAAAAGATGGCCCTGGCCATCGNNGAACATGGATCAAGGTCGCCGCAGATTCGGACGACAAGAAGAGAAAATTCGGAGCCAAGGTGGTTTCCATCTATGAAGTGCCCGACACGGCGTCTGACTACATGTCGGATGAACCTCCGATTTACATCATCCAGATCGCATACCCGATCACGAACTTCGGAACCAGCATTCCGATGCTGTTAACCACCGTATTCGGCAACATTTCCGCATCGGGAATGATCAAATTCATCGACTGCGCGTTCCCGAAAAAGTACATCGAGCAGTTCCAGGGACCGAAATTCGGCGTTCAGGGTCTGAGAGACATCCTGAACGTTCCTGAAAGACCTCTGCTGAACGCGATGATCAAACCGAATATCGGCTGGAACCCCGACGAAGGCGCAGACCTGTTCTACAAGGCTACCAAGGGCGGCGTTGACATCATCAAGGACGACGAGCTGATGCCTGCCAACGAATCCCATTGCCCGTTGGAGGAAAGAGTCCGCAAATTTATGGCGAAGGAAAAGCAGATGTTTGAGGAAACGGGAGAACATAGCTTGTATGCTGTAAATATCACCGACAGAATCGACAAGATCAAGGAAAACGCATACAAGGCCATCGAATACGGAACGAACTGCCTGATGCTGAATACTTATACCGCAGGCTTCGGCGCTCTGCAGATGCTTGCGGAGGATCCCCAGATCAAAGTTCCGATCCTCGCTCATGTAGACTTTGCGGGCGCATACTGCGGTTCAACCTATACCGGTATCGCCGCGCAGCTTCTGATCGGCAAGCTGGTAAGGCTGGCCGGCGGAGACTTCCAGATCAACGGCCATCCATGGGGAAAATTCCCGGTTGCAAACAAGATTTTCTATCGCAGCTTCAAGTTCTTCACACAGCCGTGGTGGAACATCAAGCCGATGATGTACGCGGCATCGGGCGGAACCACACAGCTGGTTGTGAGAAACTGCATCGATACCGTAGGAACCGACGTCATCCTGGCGGCAGGCGGAGCAGTACACGGTCATCCGGATGGCAGTGAAGCGGGAGCGAAATCAATGCGTCAGGCTATTGACGCGGCAGTTCAGGGAGTCGATCTCGTAGAATATGCGAAGACCCACAAAGAACTCGCAAGAATGATCGAGCATCTGAATCCCGACGTCATGAAGAACTTCGACCTGATGAACTAGTATAGGCGGTTTCTATGTACGATAAAATATTATTTGNNGACGGGTCCCTCCGGCTGTTCGTCCCCCAGAAGGAGTACGACAAGAACCTGAAGGAGATGACACAGGGCCGGCTGACGCTGAGGGACGCGGTGCATCAAGTGTTTGACCATACTCCATCCAGCCGTTTTCCGGAAATGATGGAATATGTCCGAAAGGTTCCGATCAGAGACGGTTTCCCGGAATTCCTGGATGAAATGGAAGCCCTGGGCATCCCGGTGGTGGTCATCTCAGGAGGGCTGAGGCAGCTCCTGGAAGAAAAGATCGGAAAATACAGGGAACGCTTTCTCGGAATGCACTATGTCGACCTGGATATTTCCGGCGAATATATGAAGCTGGTGTCCGATTATGACGACGGCAGGGAAGTGCTGAAAAAGACCGATATCATGGCTCAGTATGACTACAGGACGGCGATCTGCATCGGAGACAGCTATACTGATCTCAATATGGCCGCGGCGTCGGATATCGTGTTCGCGAGAGATATTCTGGCGGCTTATCTGAAAAAAGAGGGAAAACCCTTTATTCCCTGGAACGACTTTTATGATGTTATAAAAGCGGCGGGACAGTTGAAATAGGAATCGAGAAGCTGCTGGAAGGCAGCTTCTTGTATAAAGGAGGTTGGAAAATGAAGTATCAGGAACTTTTCACTCCTGTGAAAATCGGGAAAGTCGAATTTAAAAACAAATTATCCATGGCGCCCATGGGCCCTGTGGGCTATGCGGGGCCCTTGGGAGAATTCAACCAAAGGCTCCAGGACTACTATGTGGAGAGGGCAAAAGGCGGGATTGGACTGATCATTACAGGAATCTGCAGCGTGGATACCGAGATCGAACAGCTGTCAAAGCCGGGGCTTCCCTGCCCGACGACGGCGCCCCTTGCTTTTATCCACGCAGCTTATCAGATGAACGAGCGGATCCATGCCTACGGCGCTAAAATATTTATTCAGCTGACAGGAGGGCTCGGGAGGAGCGCTCTCCCGGGCATGGCGGGCAAATGCATCGCTCCTTCGGAAAATGCAAACCGGTTTGATCCCGGCGTGATTCACAGGGAGATGACAAAAGAGGAAATCGAAAACCTGATCAAAAAGTTTGTCATGTCCGCGGTCATTTCGAAGAAATCGGGCTTTGACGGAATTGAGATCCATGCGGTCCATGAGGGTTATCTTCTGGATCAGTTTGCGATCCCGCTGTTCAACCGGAGAACCGACGAATACGGCGGGTCTTTGGAAAACCGGCTGCGGGTTGCGACGACGATAGTAAAGGGAATCAAAGCCGCCTGCGGCGCGGATTTCCCTGTTTCCCTGCGTTACAGCTTGAAAAGCTGCATGAAGGCGGTTCGGCAGGGAGGACTTCCGGGAGAAGAGTATCAGGAAGCTGGACGGGATATCGAAGAGGGGATCGAGGCGGCGAAAATATTGGCTGCGGCGGGCTATGACGCGCTGAACGTGGACGCCGGGACATATGATTCCTGGTACTGGAATCATCCCCCGATGTATTTCGAAGAGGGAATGTACCGGGAATTCGGGAAGATCGTGAAGGAGAATGTGGACATTCCGGTCATTCTTGCCGGAAGGATGGAAAACCCCGATCTGGCAATCGACGCGCTGAAGACCGGCTGCTGCGATATCATCAGCCTGGGACGGCAGCTTCTGACAGATCCCTACTATCCTGAAAAGATCAGAAGAGGCCGCCTGGATGAGGTGCGCCCGTGTCTTGGATGCCATGAAGGCTGTCTGGGGAGAATCGGCAACGCTCCCGTGAGCTGCGCGGTAAACCCCGCCTGCGGCAGGGAGGAGATCTATGGCCTTACTCCCGCAGTAAAAGCAAGGAAATTCCTTGTGGTGGGAGGAGGCCCCGCAGGTATGGAGTCGGCCAGGGTCCTGGCGGAAAGGGGTCATCAGGTGACCCTGTGCGAAAAGAGCGGCGAATTGGGGGGGAATCTGGTCCCCGGAAGCAAGCCGCATTTCAAGCGCTATGACAGGGCTTTGATCGATTGGTATCAGACGCAGTTGAAAAAGCTTGGGGTCAAGGTTCTGCTGAATACCGCGGTATCCGCGGACACGATCGCCTCCTATCAGGCGGACGAAGTGATCGCAGCCACCGGGTCCACCCCTGTCGAATTGAAGTTCGAAGGAACGAAAAAACCGGCCGCCGCAAGCGAAGTATTGCTCGGCCAGGTAAAGCCGGGGAAAAAAGTCGTGATCATAGGAGGGGGACTGGTGGGCTGTGAAACAGGGCTGNNAGGGCTGTGGCTCGCCCAACAGGGCGCTGACGTAACGGTTCTGGAGATCCTGCCCGAAATCCTGGGCGGACACGGAGCGATGCCCCATATGAACCAGTTCATGCTGGAAGACCTGCTGAAATTCCATAAGGTCAAGATCATGACAAAGACCAAGGTCGCCTCCGTCGACGAGGGCTCCGTCTCGTATGAGAATGAGGACGGCACCGGACAGATACCGGCGGATACGGTGATTTCCGCCGTGGGATATAAAGAGAACAACGGTCTGTATGAGAGACTGAAGGATTCGGATCTGATCGTCCACAATATCGGCGATTCCCAGAAGGTTCACAATATCATGTATTCGATCTGGAACGCCTACGAGCTGGCCAGGAATCTGTAACCGGTCAGAGGACCGCACCCCAAATAGAAAGAAGCGTACTTAAAGCAATGAGAGTGCGCTTCTTTTGTTGTTTCGGCATGAAAGATGATTTTCACGGGCAAATATATTATATTGTTTTAAATTAATCTACGCTTTAATTTGAAAACAGTATAAAATAGAAAATTAAGTCGATGAAGTTGAATTTGGAGGGAAAAAGATGCGAAAAAGGGAGAAAGAAATATTGAATCTGCTGCTCAATTCGGCCAATCTGGTCACCGGGACAGAAATTGCAGAGGTAACAGGCGTTACCTCACGTACGATTCGAAATGATATACAGATGTTGCGCGCCGCCATCATTGAGCATGGAGCTGATATTTATTCCCATTCGGGCCTTGGTTATAAAATCATGGTCCTGGACCCCAAGGCTTTTATTGAATTTGTGGATAAGCTAAGGATTCAGGAAGTCTCACAGTATGAAGTAGTTCCTTCCGACTCAGATGAACGTGTATTATACCTTATCAAGAAACTTCTGATTGTTGATTTTCATATTAAAATCGAAGACCTGGCCGATGAACTTTTCGTCAGCAGAACTACGATAGCGGGCGATCTGCGCAAAGTGCGCCGGCAGATCAAACAGTACCATCTGTCCATTGAACAGCGCTCCAGCCAGGGAATTCGCATCGTCGGCAGCGAAATGATGAAACGCCTGTGCATATCGGAATATTTATTTCACCAGTCGTCGGCAGAAGGACATTTTGTTGAGGACAGCGTTTTATTTACGAGCTCGGTAAATAAAGCGGAAATCACGGTAATAAAGTCTACCGTAACGAACGAGATTCAGAATTACGGGTTGAAATTTTCCGATATCTCAGTTCAGAATCTGGTGGTTCATATCATTATTTCCCTGCGCAGAATGCGGTTTTCCAATTATGTGGAATTTGACGAGCCGTCTGTAAAAATGATCCGGAGTAAATGTGAGTATCAAGCGGCTTTAGATATTTCCCAGGCTCTTTCCAGGCAGTTCAATGAAATCTGGCCCGAAGAGGAAGTCTGTTATTTGGCGATCCAGCTGCTTTCCAAGAAAATGGTCGATGAAGACAAAAATGAGCCGGAAAATGGCCGTGCAAAAACTTTGGTACGGAAATTTCTCAAAGACGTTTTCGCAAAGACGGCGGTTAATTTCATGGAGGACAAGCAGCTCGTGCATATTCTGACTCTGCATGTGGATCTGCTGCTGTTTCGGCTTGAAATGGGCGTCATTGCAAGAAACCCGTTAATTTCGGAAATAAAAAACCTATACGCGGAAGCGTATTCAATGGCGGAAATTGCCGCGGAGACAATAACAGGATTTTGCGGTGAAAGGCCGGCAGAG
>DLFX01000122.1 GCA_002482405.1 Firmicutes bacterium UBA7709
GCCATTCGCCGGCAGCGGCAAGGGAGGCGTTCCATCCACAGCCGGAAAGCCGTTCTCCTGGCTGTGAAGAGTCCGGAAAAAGGGTTCGCAATCCGTGCGGAAATTTTTTTAATATCAATTGAAACCGTCCTTTGATGGACAATTATTTTTCAATTTTGAAAAATAATTGTCAACTTTGAAAATAAGGTATAATATATACAATATGAATCAAATTCGGATCGGGTAAATTTGGGTTCAAGGGTTACACACAGAAGAATCCATAACCCATGGAGGGAGAACAATGCTGGAACTATCTGTCATTCGGGATACGGTCAGGAATGTGGCGGAAGCCATCACCGCGGCCCTGGAAATCGAAACGGAAATCGTCAACGAGCATTTGGAAATCATCGGCGGGACAGGCCGCTATACGAACAAGATCGGAAGCTTTGAAGAGGGCGGAGATCTCGATTCGGGCTATATTTACGGCAAACTGCTGAAAACCGGGGCAAATTACCTGTGCTATGATCCGGACTCAGATCCGGAGTACGGCCCACGGGAAGGAGAGCTGGCAGAGATCTGCTGTCCCATCAAATCGGAAAATAAAGCCATCGGCCTCATCGGACTGGTCGCGTTCAATGAGGAGCAGCGGGGAAAGATCATAGCCAACAGCGATACGCTGACCTTATTCCTGGAGAGGATGGCGGAGCTTCTCGCCAGCAAACTGTCTGAAACGGAGCAAAGATATCAGCTCCAGGGCATTGTGGAATCCATGCACGAGGGCATGATTGCCATCGATAAGGAAGGCGTTATAAAGTCCTGCAATTACGAGAGCGAAAAGCTGCTGGGACTTAAGCGGAGCCAGATGGAGGGGAGCCTCCTCAGCGAGATATGGAATACCAAGGACGCGAAACGGGTATTGCAAAGCGGGACCGCTGTCAAGGATAAGGAAATCATCTATAAAAACGCCAACGCCCAGGAAAAGCGGTTCCTCTGTTCCTTTATCCCGTTGAATCCCAGGAATCCGAAACGCGAGGATGCGTCCGCGACCGGGGCGATGATCCTTTTTCAGAATATGGCTGCTGTCCGGGAGAGGATGTATAAGATGACCGTCAACGAAAAGCACACGACCTTTGACGATATCATCGGAGAGAGCGAATCGATTCTCAAAGCGAAACGGAGGACCCTGCAGGTTGCCTCCAGCGATTCCACGATACTGATCACAGGGGAGAGTGGGACCGGAAAGGAGCTTTTTGCCAGAGCGATCCACTCGGAAAGCCCGCGGAAAAAGAATCCTTTTATCGCGATCAACTGCGGCGCTATTCCGGAGATGCTGCTTGAAAGCGAGCTTTTCGGCTATGAAAAGGGCGCTTTTACAGGGGCCGATAACAGAGGAAAGCCGGGAAAGTTTGAAATTGCCCATAAAGGAACGATATTTTTGGATGAGATCGGCGATCTTCCGCTGCACCTGCAGGTCAAGCTGCTCCATGCGATCCAGAACCGAAGGATCGACCGCGTCGGGGGGACAAGCCCCATCGATATCGACGTCCGGATCATCGCGGCGACGAATAAAAACCTGGAGAAGATGATCGAGGCCAGGGAGTTTCGGGAAGACCTGTATTTCAGGCTCAATGTCATTCCCATCACGATCCCTGCTCTGAGAAACAGGGAGGGAGACATCGAGCTTCTGCTCCGCTATGCTCTGAAGAAGTTCAACAGGCTGCTTTCCAAGAACATCAGGGATTTCCGGCCCGACGCGCTGCAGGCGCTGATCAGCTACGGATGGCCGGGAAATGTCAGGGAGCTTGAAAATGTGGTGGAATATGCCGTCAATATGGAGACGGGAGACGAAATCCTTTTGGAGAACCTTCCTGATAAAATATTGAAAAGGCAGAGAAATATCAACCTCAAAGCCGGGCTGAAGGAAAAGCTGGACGAATATCAGCGAACGCTGATCGAAGAATGTCTCGATGAAACCGGGCGCTCCACGGAGGACAAGATCCTCGCGGCAAAAAAACTTGGAATCAGCGAATCTACGCTCTACCGCAGGATCCGTGAGCTGGGGGTTAACGGATAATCCGCGGGCGTTCTCCAGGGAAGCCTCCCTCGCTTATATGCTTCGCATGAGCTCGGTACAAGGTTTCAGGCCTTCCCTGGAGAACACCCGCTCCATACGCAAATAAAAAGGTTGCTTCATATTTTGAAGCAACCTTTTTATCTAAGTAAATGAATTAATTTCTGACCGGGTATTTTTCATCAAAGGTGATTTCATCTTTTCCATATTTGATATTAGTTCTGATTTTGCCTCTCTTTTTCTGAACTACATAGATGAGAATCGGTACGAAAGTCGCGATCACGGAAATCACAAATACCGGAAGGCCGCCGTCCTCAAATACCAGGAGCACCATAGCGCCGATCATGATGATATTGCAGAAATATGCAAGTCCCGGATACCACTTTGCCTTAGCGGTAAGGACTTCGTTGGGGTCATAGCCTCTTGCCTTCAACTTCTTTCTGAATACGATCTGGGACCAGCAGATGGCTACCCAGCAGAGCGTTCCGGTAAATCCGGAGATGCCCAGCAGGTTCGCGTAAAGCGGAAGTCCCGCGTCTCCCCAGAGCCCCAGCTCGTCGGAAGCGAATCCAAGGAGGAATACCAGCCACATGGGAACGATGGTGAAGATGGTAGCGTTCTGCGGGGTGTTGAACTTATTCAGATTGGACAGGAATTTCGGCGCCATGCCTTCGACCGACAGGCCGTAGAGCGCGCGAACCGTTCCGTACAGTCCGGAGTTGGCGCAGCTGAAAGCCGCAATCAGCGTTGTGATGGTGAAAAGCCCTGCTGCCCATTTCAGGCCGTAAGCTCCGAGGGTATAGGCGAAGATGGATTCGTCCAGCCCGGCTTTTGCATAAGGTACGATGAGGGTCAGAGCAAATACCGGAATGATATAGATCAGGATGATCCGGTATGCGACTCTTCTGCATGCCAGCGGCACATTCGTTGCGGGATCCTGTGTTTCCGCCGCAGATAAGCCTACGATTTCAGAACCCTGGAAATTGACCAGCGTCCAGATCATGTAGGTGATAATGATGAAGGTGCCGGCAGGGAACAGCTGCTTGAAGGTTGAGCCCTCTCCGCCCAGAATGATCTTGGTACCGATCACTCCGCCGCTTTCTGTGAAAGGATGCAGGTTTCCGCCGATGAGTCCGAAGAATATTCCCGCTGCGCAGATGGTGAAAACGACAACGGCCAGCACCTTGATGATCGCCATTACAGACTCTATGTGTCCGAACCATTTTACATGGTAAACGTTGACCAGGGTCAGCAGGAAGAGCGCCAGGATGCCCCATACAAAGGTACTCCAGGCAGGATTTTCAAATGGTAAAGTAACAAAATAATTCATAAATACCGCGCAGGCCAGAGCTTCCGACGGCACATAGGCTACCCAGTTGGTCCAGTACGCCCATGCAATACCGGTCGAAGCAGTGTCCCCCATGAACTCTCTGGCATACGATACGAAAGAGCCTCTTCTCGGAATGTTGACAAGCAATTCCGCGAATGACTGCATAACGCCATAAATTGTAATACCGGCGACGATGTAAGCGATCAGTACAGCTCCGGGACCCATCTCGGAAAAGGTAAGACCAAGTCCTAAGAAATAACAGGAACCGATAATTCCACCGATTGCGATCAACGAAACATGCCATGGCTGAATGCCGCGCTGTAATGTCCGTTCTTCCTGGGGTGTAACATTAACATTGTGTTCTGTCATCTTTTTTCCTCCCATTTAACAGTAATAAGATTAGTAAAATTAAGAATATTATAATAATTCCTAACAAGAAAAGTAAAGAGCAAAAATTATGCCATTTTTACATCGCGGGGGGGAAAACCCCTGCAACCATGTAAAAATGGCACTTTTCAATAATCCATATGCTGAAATAAAGTATAATTTTGCGGACTTACGTTATCATATATGATAATCGCTTGTCAGAATTGAGAAAAAATTCAGTTACCTTAAACGGACGGCAGCCATGGCGCAGGCGCCCTCATGGACGACTTTGAACCCCTTCTGTTCCGCAAATTCTACGATCTCATCGTCATATGTGCCGGGCTGAAGCCAGATATACGGATATTCTTTCGGATCCATTTCCTGCAGACTTTTTAACGTTACCTTAGGCGGAATGACGAAATCCACACAGTCGGGCTTTTGGGGGAGGTCTTCAAGGCAGGCATAGCATTTGGTCCCGTCCTCAAGTTCCTCATAGTTCGGATTGATCGCGTAAGTCTCATATCCGTGGGAGCGAAGGGTGTGGAAAATCCTGTTTGCGGTTTTGTCCGTGTTGGGTGTGGCGCCAATCACCGCCCATACCTTCTTTTCGAGCATCTCATTCATTTTTTTTTCGTTATTCATGATATATTCTCCTTTCCATGATACCTGTTACGGTTTCCATGATATGTAATCTCATTTCTGTTATATTTTAGTTTCATCATAGAATATTTCTTCCCCCTTTTCAAGAATTGAAACTTTTCATATAAGTGTCGCTGTTTTTTTGCAGGGTATTGTGCTAGAATAAGTAGTAAAAAATAAGAATGATTTTAATGGAGGGATATATAGATGAGAGCAGTTATAACCGTGATCGGACGAGATATGGTCGGGATCCTGGCAAAGGTGAGCACTGTCTGCGCCGAAGCTAACGCCAATGTGATCGAGGTGACCCAGTCCGTACTTCAGGAATTCTTCGCTATGGTCATGCTGATCGATATAGAGAAAATGAATTGTGATCTGGGCGAGCTCCAGAAGCGCCTTGCGGCAAACGTATCCGGGATGACGATCCACGTGATGCATGAAGACATTTTCAATTCCATGCACCGCATTTAATTTATTCCGGCGGCGCTTCATATATAATCGGAGGTAATCTATGCTTAATATGACCGATATCATGGAAACCATCACCATGATACAGGATGAAAATTTGGATATCAGAACCATAACCATGGGAATTTCTTTACTGGATTGCTGCGACAGCGATATTGACCGGTCCTGCCAAAAGGTATATGAGAAAATATACCGCTGCGCGAAGGATCTGGTAAAAACAGGCTGCGATATCGAGCAGAAATACGGCATCCCCATTATCAATAAGAGGATCGCGGTTACGCCCATCGCCATGCTGGTGGGGGCCTCCGGCGGCGATCCGGTAAAATATGCCCAAACCTTGGATAAAGTTGCAAAGGATGTGGACGTCAACTTTATCGGCGGATTTTCCGCTCTGGTCCATAAGGGCTTTTCGCCGGGGGACAGGGAACT
>DLFX01000329.1:0-3185 GCA_002482405.1 Firmicutes bacterium UBA7709
ATGAAATTTCAAGGTATTTGGAAGAGGACGAGCCTGACATCATATGCTGGGGATATCATACCGTCAATGAGCATGACGTTACTGTAGTTGATTATTTTAAAAAATATGAGAGCAAGCCGCTTCAGATTAATGGCATTGAAGCATTGAACAAGATCATTCTTCAAAACAGCATGTGGATATGGACCGGGAGCGCCGCGTATAAAAGGGATTTTCTACTGAGGAATCGGCTCAGTTATACAAATGAATGTGTCTCAGGCGAGGACCAGGAATTTACTTTTAAAGCGTTAATCCATGCTGAAACGGTGTCCTTANNCAGCTATAATATAAGAGTTTTTGATTCAATGCTTGCTTTGCAGCGGGTGTATGATCATATAATCGATTCCAGTATCGAGGCCTTGACTGAAACTGCCGTAAAAATAAAAAAAGAATATTACATTGCAAACTATTTATATGACTTCGATCTTTGCCTTAAAAGTTTAATCGATAAAAATATCCCCCAAAAGCAGGCGGTGAGGAAAGTGAACGCAGATATTGAAAACAATTATCCTCAATTATCCATAGATATTAAAACATGGATGAAGCAATACAAAGGAGGAAGCAGGAAGCTTCTATTAAGGATAAAGACTTTTCAAATTTCTCCTTTGTTGCATTTGAAATTGGTAAGTCATTTTGCAAGAGGATAGCATATAGAAACTTTTAAAAAGGATCACATTATGGATAACCCGAAAATCGAAACTCTGATATCATGCATGCATCAGACAAATTCAGGTATTGCGCGAAACAGTAATACTTTCACTGATGTCCTTATTATCAATCAATGCGATCTGGAGGATTATTCGGAAGAATCCATCGACGGACAGAAGATAAGAATGTATTCGACGAGGGAGAGAGGCCTTTCGAGAAGCCGCAACCGGGCGTTAGAAAATGCTGCTGGCGATGTCTGCTTGCTTTGTGACGATGATGAAATATTTGACNNTGCTGAAAAGATAGAGCGGGCATATCAAGCGTATCCGGATGCCGACATCATTGCATTTCGAATTTTACTCGAAAGGAAAGTTTGTTGGAGTAAACCGAGAAAAATAGGTTATCTAACGGCTTTAAAGCTCAGTTCTTGCCAGTTAACGTTTAAAAGGGAAAGCATTGCCCGGGCCGGGATCATGTTTGATGTCAACTATGGCTCCGGTACTTCAAACGGAGCGGGTGAAGAGAATATTTTTCTCTATGACTGTTTAAAAAAGAAGTTGAAAATATATTATGTCCCGGACACGATAGCCCGTATTAAGACGGCGGATTCTTCGTGGTTTCACGGATATGATAAAAACTATTTTATAAACAGAGGTATATTTACCAAGCGGCTGATGGGTAGGTTTTGGGCGACACTCTACGCAGCATATTTCGTATTGACGAAATATAAAATGTATAAAAGTGAAACTTCAATGCTGGATGCGGCGTGTTCGATTGTAAAGGGGATCTATTTTGGCAGAATAAATTCCGGAGGGGNNGAAATGAAGAAGGACATACTGATCATAGCGCATTTTTGTGACGATTTCGATCGGGATGGAAACAACCGGTTTAACTATCTGGCGAATTTGTTATCGCGTGACAAGTATGAAGTGGAATTGATCACCTCAGATTTTTCACACACAAAAAAAGAAAAAAGAAGCAAAACCACCGCTGGCCTGAATTATCAGGTGACATTTATTTCAGAGCCTGGATATCTAGGTAATATTTCTTTCAAGCGGCTTTACAGTCATTTTATCATGGCAAGAAATTTAAAACGTTATCTGAAAACCCGCAAGAAACCAGATATTATTTATTGTGCGGTACCTTCTATTGATATCGGCAAAGTCGCAAGTGAATTTGCTATTACCAATAATATCCCCTATATTTTAGACATACAGGATTTGTGGCCGGAGGCCTTTAAATTAGCCTTCAATGTCCCTGTTTTAAGCGATGCCGTATTTGCCCCAATGTCCCATGCTATTCATAAAATTTACAAGCATGCCGGCGAGATAATTGCAGTGTCGGATACTTATAAGGAAAAGGCTTTAAGGTATAATAAAAAGGGAGCCAAGGGCTATTCGGTTTTTCTTGGTACAGATAGGAATGCGTTTGACCATTTGGCCGAAGGAGCCGTCCTTGACAAGCCGGATGATGAATTCCGGATCGTCTATGTTGGAACACTGGGGCATAGCTATAATATAAAAGTCGTTATAGATGCCATGTATATCTTGCATAATAAAAAATACCAAAATATAAAATTAATTGTAATGGGAGATGGTCCTTTAAAAGAATCTTTTATGGAACATGCGGATAAATGTAAAATCAATGCTGAATTCACCGGGCGACTGCCTTATGGGGATATGGTAAAAAAATTGGTTTCCTGCGATGTTGCCGTAAATCCTATTCAAAGCGGCGCGGCGCAAAGCATCATCAATAAGCATGGCGATTACGCCATGGCGGGGCTACCTGTTATATCCACCCAGGAAACTTCGGAATACAGGGAATTGTTAAAGGAATATGAAGCCGGATTCACCTGCGATAATCAAAATCCTCAAGAAATGGCAGATATTATTGAAACCTTATATCATGACAAGCAATTAAGATTAAAAATAGGCACCAATAGCAGAAAACTGGGATGTGAAAAATTTGATAGGAATCAGACATACCGTACTATAATTGATGTCATTGAGCGCTGTTTGCCTGTTTGAAAAATATATATCGACTATACCGAAACTGGTGATGAGTGATGAGTAAAGAAATTGTGAAAAGGTTTTTTGATCTGGCGATCACACTTATATGCTTTATAGTATTATCTCCAATATTTTTAATAATTTTTATTTTGGTAAAAATTAAGTTGGGGACTCCGGCAATTTTCAAGCAGGAGCGCCCGGGCAGACATGGTAAGATATTTACGATGTATAAATTCAGAAGCATGACTAACGCCAGGGATAAGTCGGGCGAACTGCTGCCGGATGAAATCCGTCTGACATCTTTCGGAAAATTGCTCAGGAGGACGAGTCTCGACGAGTTGCCGGAGCTTTTTAACATCCTGAAAGGCGAGATGAGTTTCGTGGGGCCCAGACCGCTTTTGGTGCGGTATTTGGAACGCTACACGCCGGAACAGGCCCGCAGGCATGAGGTTAGGCCGGGTCTGACGGGCTGGGCCCAGGTAAACGGGAGAA
>DLFX01000329.1:3253-19601 GCA_002482405.1 Firmicutes bacterium UBA7709
GATCTTATTTTTGACCGCCGCAAAAGTGTTTCGACGGGAGGGAATCAGCGCCGATAATCATGCTACGATGGAAGAATTTTGGGGACGGGAGAATTCAGAAGAATGGAAGAAATAAATATTTTAATTACCAGCGCAGGAAGGCGCGTCGAGCTTGTGCAGTGCTTTCAGGCCGCTAAAAAAGAGCTGGGCATTTCCGGCGTGATCGTTGCTGCTGACGCCAGCCCAATTGCTCCGGCAGTATTTTTTGCCGACAAAAAATACCAGGTATGCAGGATCGACAATGAAAATTATGTCGATGAGGTCATCCGGATCTGCAAAGACAACCGGATCCACGGCGTCGTACCGACGCTGGATACGGAGCTCCTGAAGCTTGCGGAAAACCGGGAGCGGATCGAGGCGGAAAGCGGAGCAAAAGTGATCATATCAGGTCCGGAAGTGATTAAAATCTGCAGGAACAAGTATCGTACGGCTGACTTTTTCCTGGACAATGGATTTCGGGCGCCCCAATATTATGATTTAGATAATCTGGATTATCAAAACCTGATCTATCCACTATTCATCAAACCCCTTGACGGCAGCTCAAGTGTGAATGCTTTTAAGGTTAAAAACGAGGAAGAGCTAAGGTTTTTTTCAAACTATATCCCCAATGCGCTGGTCACCGACTTTATACAGGGTGATGAATATACCGTCGACGTCTTATGCGATTTTGAGGGAAACCGCATTTCAATCGTCCCAAGGAAAAGGTTGATGGTTCGGGCGGGGGAAATACAAAAGGGCGTGGTAGAAAGGGCGCAAAGGGTGATCGATGAGACGGAAAGGGTTCTGGAAGCCCTGAAGCCGAAAGGCCCCCTTACGATACAGTGTATTGTAAACGAGGCAGGAGTCTATTTTATAGAGATCAATCCCAGGTTTGGAGGCGGCGTGCCCATGAGCATCAAGGCGGGAGCTGACAGTCCGAAAAATCTATATCGACTGCTTCGCGGAGAAAAACTGGACTATCAGGACAGCTATATAGAAGGACTTATCGGTATCCGGTTCGACCAGGCGATCTACATGGACGTGAACGGAGAATTATTCCCATGATTAAGGAAGAAAAGGAAAAGGACGCCATGTTTAAGGGCGCAATTTTTGACTTGGACGGCACCTTGATCAGTGAACGGGAATACATTCTGGGATGCCTGAAAAACGCAGGTGGCTATATTGAGCGCACCTATGGCACGCAGGACGCCTATCCGGAATTGAAGAAGCTTTTGGAGATAAGATGGGAAAAGGTATTCAACCGGTATTTTGAGCAGGAGAAAATCCACTATGACGAAGCAGACATAGAAAAACTGCTTTCTGTTTACCGGCAGACAGAACCCGTGACAGTGCTTTACCCTGACGTTGCCGTAAACTTAGAGCGATTGAAAAAAGCAGGAATAAAAATGGCTGTGTTGACCAACGGCTATCGCGAGGTCCAGAGAAAGAAAATAGAGAAAGCTGATTTAGAGCGGTATTTTGATTTGATCATGATTCCGGACGAATATGGCCGCGAATGTTGGAAGCCGGCGACCTGGGGGTATAATCTTTTTTTACATAAGTACGATCTCCACCCGGAAGAGGTCGTCGTAATAGGGGATATGGATCATGATTTTACAACTCCTGCCGCTTTAGGCATGAACTGCGTTTACATTGAACGGGCAGACCGGATGAAAGAGCTCAGCCCTCCTATAAAGCCGGATAGGAAAATATATTCGTTAATAGAGATCGGAGTAGAATGACATGACAAAACAAATCCCATTAAGCATACCAAATTTAAACACTGATATCGTCGATAATCTCCGGGAGTGCATCGAGACCGGCTGGGTTTCCACGGGAGGCAGGTTTATCGCGGAATTTGAAGAAAAATTTGCAAAATACGTCGGGTCGGAGCTTGCCGTTTCGACCCAAAGCGGGACCGCGGGGCTGCACCTTGCCCTGAGAGCTCTGGGCATCAGGCCGGGAGACAGGGTCATCGTGCCGACTCTAACCTTTGTCGCCGCGGTGGCTCCTGTGTTGTATCAGAATGCCGTTCCCGTGTTTATGGACTGCGACGATTCGCTGTGCATGGACCCGGATAAGCTGGAAGACTATCTGAAAGCGCATCCCGGTGAAGTAAAGGCGGTCGTGGTGGTGCACATCTTCGGCAATATGGCGGATATGGAAAGGATCATGGACCTGGCTGCAAGGTATGATGTGAAGGTTGTAGAGGACGCCACAGAAGCGCTTGGAACCTTTGCGACGGTTGGGAAATATCAGGGCCGCCATGCCGGGACCATCGGGGATATCGGAGTTTTCTCCTTTAACGCAAACAAGATCGTAACCACCGGTGGCGGCGGAATGATCGTTTCCATGGACAAAGAGATGCTGGAGCATATGCGGCACCTCAGCATCACGGCAAAGACCGATTCACTGTATTTTATTCACGACGAGGTGGGTTACAATTACAGAATGCTGAATATTCAAGCCGCCCTGGGGGTGTCCCAGATGGATGAGCTGGAAGGCTTCGTAAAAACAAAAATTCAAAATTATGAGCAGTATAAAAAAGAACTTTCGGAGGTGGCAGGAATCAAGGTTTTGCCTTTCCGGGAAGACACAAGGTCAAACCACTGGTTTTACTCCCTGCTGATCGATGAGAAGGCCTTGGGGGCTGGCAGGGATGAATTGATGCATAAGCTCATCGGAGAAGGGATTCAATGCAGGCCTATCTGGAAGCTGATCCATACCCTGGAGCCTTACAAAAATTTTGAGGAATACAAAATAGAGAAGGCGCCCTACTATGAGTCCCATATCCTGAACGTGCCTTGTTCCACGAACCTGACGACTGAAGATGTCACTTATATATGCGAAAAGCTCCAAGAAATTACCGGTTTCCCCAAATGGTAAGGCCAAAGTCGTCGATATGCTTTTTAAAAGCCGAGTCGGATATTTCATTGTAGTGGACAAGATCAAAGTAATAAGGTAAATTGGAAACCTCATTTAATCTGTCATACAAAGAGAGAACGGTTTTACGGGAGATTTTCCGGCCAAAGAGGGCAAGGTCAAAATCTGAATGTGGTTTAAAATTCCCCATAGCTCTGCTGCCGAATACCATTGCACTTTCGATTTCGGGGTATTCGGCAAGAACTGACCGGATCTTTTGCAGTTCACCCTCTTTAAGCCCGAACATCATTCCCGCTCCTCCAAAGCCTCCTTCAGGGATTTCAGTAACGGATAATATTCTTCTTTAACAACATCGACCAACGCCTCAATCTTTGACTTGTCATAGGTATGAACGCTTGTATTCCTGCTGACCAGCGCCTCTAGCCAGACCTCCCCGTCTTGAATCAGCCCGATTTCAAAAGCTTTCTTGATCGCCTCCCGAGGGGAACTGATCTCGTAGCCTTCTGACTCCAGATAGTCCTTTATGACCTTCCAGGATAATTCAAACGACATTTCAAAAATCTGAATCAGCCCAGCCTGTTCCAATTCGGTATATGTGCTCTGATCCACGTATTTTTCTAAAAGATCATAGAACTTTTTATAGTTTTCGAATCGCTGTTTCCAGCGGACTTCTTTCAAGTTAGACATTTTCATTGAACCGCCTTCCTCTTGAGCATCATGTTAATCGCTATTCCCGTTCCAAGCAGGCCATAGAACAGCGGCATGACGGATACCGAACTGTCGTTGACCAAGGCCGCGGCGAGGAAACCGCATATCCCAAAGAAAATGCCGGCGCCGGTAAAAGTGACAAAATCCGAACCAAATTCTCTTCTAAAATACAGCCGGATGCTCTGAACGATGTAAATTCCCCAGAGTACCAGTAAAGCCAACAGCGAAACGATGCCGGTGTTGATCGCCGTCCCCAGATACATGCAGTGGGGCTTGTCGACGATCAGGTTCAGATTTTCCCAGTCTGCGTTATATTTCCCCGCGTAATTATAATGGGGATAATACAGGCAATAGGTGTCCGCGCCGTGGCCCAGAACAATGGTATCTTTCAGCATTGGTATCGACGTGCCCCAGATGAAACCGCGGCCAGAACCGAAGCCCGGATTGTTTTCAAACCCGATTTGAGGCACAGGATCCAGATCTACCAGAGAGCCAAACTTATTGACAAATTTCGGTCCGTCGTCGGTCAGCCGGAACGGCCATTCGCTCCCGTCAATAAAGAGGATAAAATAATTGTTGCCGCTATCGTCGACAGCGGGCCTCAGCGTGCACATTGTAAACCTTTCATCCAGGAAAGCGTGAAGGTAACCGGCTTCGGCGGAAATCAGCTTGAGGGGGATATCCTTACCAGAGCTGTCTTTAACGACGACGGAAGAAGGATCGTCAGAGAAAGTGGTGATGATCATTTCGTTTCCGTTAACGCTTACCTTGATATCATCCCCGTCGGTGTCGAAATAATCAATATGGGCTTTTGCACCGGCTTGGTCGTTATCTTTATTCATTTCTATTTTAGTGTGAGTGGGATCAACTTCGTTTGCATTCTTGCCGAAGAAACCCTTGGCCGCGTCAAATTCCGATTGAAGCTGCTGATAGTTTACTCCGCACATCAAAATGGCCAGAACAAACAGGATGATGACCGGCTTTTTCCACTGGATCACCCGTTTATTTAATACCACAAAGCCAAGGATTAGAATAGCGATCATTCCCAGATAGCCGCCGCTGGACACAGAGCCGATCAGGTTGAAAACCAGCAGAGTGAAGAGAGCGCCCCAGAGGATTTTCTTCCATAAGGCCTCTTCTTTTCCCCTGTTGACAGAATGGATGAAAAGCATGCCGAAAAGGGGGATCAAAAGGGTCAGATAAAAGGAAACGTAGTTGATGTTATAGACGGTCTGATAAATTTCCCTGTGCTGGAATGTAAAGTTTAATTGGTCCAATTTATCCCAGAACCAGCTGGGGGTGATCAGTTTCTTGCCTATCACCGTTCTGAAGAAGTCGTGGTCAATAGCCTGAGACAACCCCAGCAGTCCCAATAAGGCGCCGCTGAAGATGGCTGCCGGATAGACGATCCATTTCACATTTTTTTCTGTGTTGACGGAGTTGATGATATAGAACAGCATCACCATATAGGAGACGAGGGTTATCGTACCCTCAAACCGGTCGTTATAGCCCCATGATGCAAAAATCTTGTACTCGGAAAAGGCATAGGAAAGCAAAACAAAACCGGTATATACGATCATGGGGATGTATGCAAAATTTCGTTTGATATAGAAGGACGCGGTAAATAGCCGGTACAGTAGCATCACCGCCGCGAGAATGGCGCATGTCAAAATGGCGCACATCTTAAAATAGCTGAAAAAATCTGTAAGATCGTTATCATTGCCGCTCCAGTAAAACTGGCTCATGGGTCGGGTGTAGGCGTGCATCCTTACGATGATGATGACCACAGCGGTGAAAAAGGCTGCCGGCAGCATTTGGAACCAATGAGTGCTTTCGTCCAGGCTCGGCGCATGGCTCATGCTGAGCAAATAATCCTTATTTTTAACTTTCGTGGCGTGTTGAGCGGCGTCTCGCTCTGCCCTCTTCTTCTTATCTTTAATATCCTTCGACTCCTTTGACATTTTCCATCCTCCGTATATCGCATTTATCGTATTCTATTATTACCAAATAATCTCAGCTATATGATTATATCATAACAACGGCTCGAGATGATTCAATGATTTCTACCTTGCGGCAACGCCGCTTTCAATGACGAAATCATTATATCATGTAACTTGGATTTATGAAACATCATAAATAGTCTGTAAAGGAACTGTTCTGTGAATTTTTCCGCACATAGTGTTCAGCCATTCTTTATTGATTTTCACAGTTTTTCTCTATATAATTAAAATGTCGGCGAAATACTGGAAAATGGGACGGAATTTGTCATGATCAGAGAAAATCAAAGAATCTTTAATATCGCGCAGATCCTGGTTGATATCCTTATTTTCCTGGCGGCCATGACAGGCGCTTACTATCTGCGCTTCTATCACTACGAAGGAAATCACATTCAAATAGATTTTTATCTGAAGCTCTGCATCATAGCGATACCGATCTACTTGCTGATTTATAATTATTATCAATTGTACGAATCCTATCGGTCCAAGCGGCTCCTGGTGGAGATCGGCAGAGTTATCAAGGCGAATATCATCGGGATCTTCTTTATCTTTCTGCTGTCCTTTCTCGTCAAAGAAGTCAATGTCTCCAGAATGGTCATCGTGCTGTTCGGTTTCTTCAATACTCTATGCATGCTTGCAGGCCGCATCGCGCTGAGAAAGACGTTGCGGGCCATGAGGAGAAAAGGACATAATATCAAGCGAATGTTGATCATCGGATGCAGCGGCTTTTCTGTAGATTTCGGTAAAAAGATCATATCGAACAAAAATCTCGGCTACAGGATAGTGGGCTTCCTCAGCGATAAGATAAGCCATCGTGAGATCAATCCTTTTCCATATGAGATCCCGTATAAAGGAGCGTTTCAGGATCTGGAGCGCGTCATAGAAGAAGAGGCAGTGGATGAAGCCGTGGTTGCATTGGAGTATGACCAGTACCCTTTTCTGCCGGACATCATCGAAATCTGCGAAAAATCGGGCACAAAGGTCAGCGTCGTCCCGTTTTACACGAAATACCTTCCCGCCCGGCCGTATATCGATGAGGTGGAGGGCCTTCCGGTCATCAATATCAGAAGGATTCCGCTGGACAACCTGTTAAATAACTGGGCCAAACGGTTATTCGATTTTTTTGCCTCGCTGGTCCTCATCATTCTGCTTTCTCCCGTCTTTTTATTTACCGCTCTGGGCGTCCAGCTGTCCTCTCCCGGTCCCGTATTGTACAAGCAAGAGCGGGTAGGGCTGAACAAGAAAAATTTTACCATGTACAAATTCCGATCCATGAAGGTGGCTGTGGATGGATCCGACAAGACAGCCTGGAGTAAAAAAAATGATCCGCGGAAAACTAAATTTGGAACGTTCATCCGAAAATACAGCATTGACGAGCTTCCCCAGCTGTTCAACGTACTGGGTGGAACGATGAGTCTGGTGGGTCCGAGGCCGGAAATACCCTATCATGTGAATAATTTTAAGGAGGAAATCCCCCTTTATATGGTAAAGCATCAGGTCCGTCCCGGCATCACCGGTTGGGCCCAGGTCCACGGATTCCGCGGCGATACCTCCATCAAAAAACGGATCGAACATGATATTTTCTATATTGAAAACTGGAGTTTTTTGCTTGATATTAAAATACTGATCATGACCGTATTTAAAGGGGTGGTAAATCAAAGTGAATAAAAGAATATTTTTTACCGCCTCTACCGAGTCCCATTTGAAAAACTTTCATCAGCCATATATCAAAGCCTTCGAAGAAGCGGGATGGGATGTTACCGCCCAGGCGCTTCCTGTCAGCAAAAGCTTTTTTAGCCTGAAAAATCTGCAGGCCATCTGGTCGACTCGGCGTTTCATCAGGGACGAAAAGTTTTCCGCCATCAGTACCCATACCACCTTGGCCGGCATCGCCGCCAGGCTGGCGGTGCTATTGAGCGGGAAGAACCGGCGAAATGTTTTGGTTTTCCATACCTCTCACGGTTATCTTTTTCACGACGATCACAGCCTGAAAAAGTGGGCCTATTTGATTCCTGAAATCCTGTGCACCCGGGTTACGGACGTGCTGATGGTGATGAATCGGGAGGATCTTGCGATCGCCCAGAAGTATCGATTATGTAAGAATAGGGACAATATTTATTATATCAACGGTATGGGGGTCGACTTTGACCGGTTTCGTCGTCCATTGCAGCCCACAAAGGAACAAAGAAGCGCCTTCGCATTGAAGGCAGGGGAGTTTACCTTTGTCTATGCCGCGGAATTTTCCAAGCGCAAAAATCACCAGCTGCTCCTCCAAGGCTTTGCCAAGGCCCTTCGCGAATGGAACGGGCCGCCCATCAGCCTGGCTTTGGCGGGCAACGGCGCTCTGCAGGAAGAAATGAAGGAGCTTTCCCGGTCCCTTGGGATAGAGGATCATGTAAACTTTCTGGGCTATGTCAGGGAAATGCAAGAGCTTTACGCCTGCTGTCAGGCGGCAGTCACCACCAGCAGAATGGAAGGACTTCCCTTTAACGTGATGGAGGCAATCTGCTGCGGCCTGCCTGTCATCGCGTCGGATGTCAAAGGCCACCGCGAGTTGATCACCCATGGGGTCAACGGCCTTCTGTTCGAGGACGGAAATGTAGAGCAGTTAGCTTGCCGGATACTGCAGCTCCTCAATGACCATGAGTTTCTCGTCCGGTGCAAATCAAATAGGATTTTCGGCATGGAGGCTTTTTCCATCGATGCGGTGCTGCCTTCAATTATGAAGATATATCAAAAACATATTCCATTCTGGGGAGGGATTCAGCAATGAATGCAAAAATAGAGATTGAAAAACCAGATCGATTTTCGAAGATTATGCTGATTTTGATGTCGGTTATCATAACGCTTTTTATGCTTGCAAGCGGAGCTCCCGGCGATACCATCAGCAAGACTGCGGCTTTTTCCATGCTTCTTTTGCTGATCATCGCTTTGATTTCGAGCAAATTCAGGGATCTGCCCAGGACGGTGATCAACCCCATTGTCATCAGCGTTTCAGCATATATTCTGCTGTATACGGTTTCGCTGTTTTACGCCACCACCGGCCAGTTTTCCCTGGAAGTGTTCTCTTACTATCTGGGAGGGGTATCCGTGTTTTTTCTCACGGTGATGCTGGTCAACAGAGGTGTTTCAAATACGAAAGCGCTGCCAAACACGAGAGCATTGTTGTCCCTGCTGTCCTTTGCCACTGCCGTAGCCGGAATATTCAGCATCGACGCGGCTTCCGTGCAGAAGCTTTCTGCTGTTCTGAAAGCAGTGCTGTCCGCTTTGCTGAAAAATGACGCGATTCAAGTCAGCGGTTTTGAAGCGGGCACCAGAATGACGTCCATTTTCGGCAATGCCAATGTGTTTGCCAGCCTGACCGCTCTGGGGACCCTTGCCGCTGCCTATCTCTTTTTATCTGCCGGCCGCAGGGGTGAAAAGCGCTTCGGCATTGCACTTCTGATCGTCAATGCCGTATCCTTCTTATACTGCTTCAGTCTCGGCGCCATGATGGGAATGTTCTTTGCCGTCCTCATCTTTATCGCCTTTGCGGGCAGGGAGGAGCGGCCGAGAGCCGTCTATGTGATTCTTGCCACGGTTGTCGCTTCTTTTCTGAGCGTTTTCGCCGGGTTTTCCGGCATGGGGAAGAACGGGGCGGTGACTCTGCTTCCGTTCCTGTCACTGCTGATCTTTGGATTTGTTCTGGCCTTTTTGCTGCGGTATATCGATTCCTTTACCTCGAAGGTTTTCGTTTGGGGAAAGAAAAGGATTCTGATCCTGCTGATCGTCCTTGTCGTTCTTGCTGCGGGAGCCNNCCGCGACCGCGGCTGTGACGCTCTCCGATTCCTTCACATTTGAGGAAGGGAGCGGATCCTTGAGGCGTGCGGTCTCGCTGGAGCCGGGGGATTATCAGCTCGAGGTCTCCATATCCCAGGCAGGGGAGGGGACAGGCCTGTTAATCGAAAGTCAGAATTATGGACAAGCCTCCACGCATACCTTCACTGAGCTGTATAAAGGAACCCTTGAGAGCGCAGTCTCGTTTTCCGTGCCCTCAGACGCCAAAATGACCTTTATTCAGATTACCGCGCCGAAGGGTTCTGTCGTCGATGGGATCACCGTTTCGGACAAGGACGGAAATCCGGTGAAGACCGTCAATCCCGATTATCTGCTCCTGCCTTCCTTTATGGCGAACCGCCTGCAGGGTCTTCTGGTCAATCAAAACGCGGCCCAGCGTTTCATTTTCTTTGAAGACGGGTTAAAGATCGCCGCCAAGAGCCCTGTCATCGGGCATGGACCGGGGGCTTTTGAGTCGAAGATCCTGGAGGTTCAGGACTATTATTATGAGACCAAATCGCCCCACAATCATTATATTCAAACTCTGGACGAGGTTGGAATCCTGGGTCTGACCGCTTTTATCGCCATCCTGGTTTTCAGCTTCGCCGCCTTGATCAAACGGGTCCGAACCGTTCAAAACAGGGCCTTATACAGCAGTTTGTTCGCCATGCTTGTGATGATCGTCATCCATGCCGCCATCGAGCTGACTTTCATTCATGGCGTTTATAACATGGCCGTATATCTGATACTTGGACTGATTTCCAGCCATTATGGCCAAAAGGAAGCCAAAGCCCCAGCGAAGCGCTCTGCCGCTTTCAGCGTGATACCGAAGGCCGTCCAGCGCTCCGCACTGGTCTTTTGCCTGATCGTGCTGCTGATCTATCTGGGTCAGTTTGTCGGCTCCACTATGGCTAAGAACATCGCCGCGGGCAGCTCCACGGAGAAGTTTATGGACACGCTGGAAACCGCGGCAGTTTTGGATTTTACCAATGATATCAGCTATAAGTGTTCCTACCTGGTGGCCTATGCTTCCGATCTGCCTGAGTCCTACGGAATAACTGCGGAGAAATACGCGAAGGATGTGGAGAAGCACAGATCCTTCAGCAGCCTGGCCTATCTCATGGACTATTATTATAAAACCGCCCAGCTGGAAAAGGCGTTCCAGACCCTGAACGAAAGACAGTCTCTGATGCGCTATGATGAGAAAACCTGGAATAAAACCTTTGATTTTTACAGGCAGCAATTGGCCCTTGCCGCAAAGGTCGACGGCGGACAGGCTGCGCAGCAGCTCATAATAAAATACGCCTCAACGGCTTATAAGCAGTTGGAAGCGTATCAGAAAACATCGCCTTTGGATATTAAACTGAGCGAGGAGAACCGGCAGTTTGTGACAACCTTGTGACACGGGATGGAATTAAGATGATTAAGCTGACCGATTTCCTGCTGGACACATCACAGCAGTTCTTTTGTCTTCCGTGCAAGGTAAAGAGGAATGTTGGTCATCAAACCGTTTTTGAGATAGCCCCGTTTTGAAAAGCGGATGGCGTGCTCGGGTTTACTTTCGCCGACATATCGTTTAAAGGACGGTGCTGACTTGCCTTCGCCACCCTTTACTTCTATCGAAATGATTTCTGTACCGTACTGAAGCACGAAGTCAATCTCTCCGCTTTTATCGGCATAATAGCGCGGTTCAACGTCAAACTGTCCCCGGAGCTGCTGCAGTACATAATTTTCAGTCAACTGCCCCTTAAACTGATAATCGGCCTTGAGCAAAATCGCACTGTTGTCAATACCTGCCATGGCCTTAAGCAAACCGGTATCGAACACAAAAAGCTTGAAGCAGTCCAGCCTGTCAAAAGCGGAAATCGGATGCTCCATCTTGGTAACATTATAAAGCCGATTCAGCATACCGGCTGAAACAAGCCATTCAATAGCTTCCTCGAAGTCTCTTGCGCGGCCGCCTTCACGAACTGCACCATACATAAATTTTTCGTTCGGCTTTGCAAGCTGTGATGTAATACTGCGAAAGACCATCAGAATACGTCCGCTGTTTACTTTACCGTTATGTTTGGAAAAATCGTTCTCGTATACGGTAATAAGCTCGTTCTGAATCTGAGCAACCTTTTTCGGATCCTTGTTTTTTACCCATGAAGCGACACATTCCGGCATACCCCCAATAATCAGATAATTGTTGTAGGCTTCAAGCAATCTGTTATGAAAAATTGTTTCAATCTGCTGTTCCTTTTCAATGCCGAGATAGTAGGTATAAAGCGACTCATCCGTCGCGGCAAGAAATTCATCAAATGTCAGCGGATAAAGATCCAAAAGATTGACCATACCAACAGGATAGGATTTCGGCTGTGCAAGCAAGGTACCGAGCAGGCTGCCGGCAGCAATCACATGATACTCGCTTGCTTTCTCCTTAAAATACTTCAGGGCATTCAAGGCTTCCGGACATTCCTGAATTTCATCGAAGATTACAAGTGTTTTTCCCGGCAAAATTTTATCTCCGGAAATCAGGGAAAGAAGTTCAATAATCCGCTGCGGATTCTTACTTGCTTCAAAGATAGATTTCAGTTCGTCAGTCTCATCGAAGTTAAAGTAGACATAGCTTCCGTAAGATCTCTTGCCGAATTCCTTCATAAGCCAAGTTTTGCCGACCTGTCGCGCTCCCTTCAGAACAAGAGGCTTTCGTTCTTCGCTGTTTTTCCATGCTATTAAATCTTGAAATACATTACGATTCAAGTGAAATCACCCATCCTTTTGATACTATTTTAAATTTAAGCTGTGCATTGTTTTCAAATAGGTTATGCTTTTATTTGAAAACAGCATAAGAAATATGTTAATAGTATGACATAAAATCTGAAAAAATCAATACATTATCACACGTTTTTCCGAAATTATTAGCGTATATAAACACATTTTACACGGAACGCGGGATGCTTCCCCATGGCGCAGGTTCGCCGTTTTTCACCAGAAAGCTTTTCTTGGCTATTCTGGCCAACGGTAAATCTGACAGTGAGTCTGAGTAGAATTCATTGATACTAAAAGCTTCTGCCTCATTCTTCAAATCATTCTTCAAATCTGCTCTGAATCTTCTTACCTTCTCTTCTCCGTAACAATTTTCACCTGTATATCTCCCGGTTTTTATATCTACCCTGGACGCAATCAGATGCCGGATCCCAAGGCGGCGGCATATCGGCCTCAATAAAAACTCAGGAGAAGCGGATATTATTATGTCGTTTTCATTCTTGTTTTCTAAGTACCAGGGAAAGATTCCCTCAACATTTTCATCCCAAAAGGAGGAAACCAAAGCTTCCGCATCAGGTAAAAATCTCAAGAAGCGAAAAAACAGCTCTTTGAGCCTTGTCTTGGAGATCAACTTCAGTATATATAACACAGCCCCCGCCGCCGCAAAAGGCAAGGCAAGCAAGGACCTCGGGTATCTCCCGATACAATACTTATAAAAGTTCAGCGTGGCATCGCCGTTATAGACCGTCTTGTCGAAATCATATACGTTGCATTCCATCGTTTCCTCTTTCAATACATCATCACCCTTGATCTGTGCAAATTACGGCGTCTTTTGCTGCAGGCTTGCGTTGAACTTGTAGCCCACGCCGCGAACCGTCAAAATAAACCTGGGGCGGGAGGGATCCGGTTCGATTTTTTTACGGATGTTCCCGATATAGACAATGATGGTTCTGGAGTCTCCATCCAGAGAGTTTTCCTTCCAGACCGCCTCGTAGATCTGCTCCACCGTGTAGATTCGCTTTGGATTGGACATGAGCAGAGCGAGGATCTCAAATTCCTTGGCCGACAGGGCGATCTTCCTGCCGTCGCAGAGGACCTCATAGGTATCCGTGTTGATCTTGATATCCTGATACTCCAGAGTGGGTTTTGGGTCGGAGACCCTGCTTGCCATCAGCCGGTTTCTCCGAAGGTGGGCCTTGATGCGGGCCACCAGTTCCAGCCCGGAAAAGGGCTTGGTGATATAGTCGTCTCCGCCGGCGCCCAGAGCGACGACCTTGTCGATATCGTTGGACTTGCAGCTGGCAAAGATAATGGGGCAGTCCGTGATCTTGCGAATGCTCAGGCAAAGCTCCGTCCCTTCGATGTCGGGGAGCATGATGTCCAAAACGATGAGGTCGATCTTCTGCTTTTTCAAAAGATCAAGGGCTTCCTCACCGCTGAATGCGGGAAATACGTGAAAACCTTCCTCGGACAGATACAGCGTGGAAAAGTCGATAATTCCTTTTTCGTCGTCCACCAGCAGAATGTTTTCATTCATAAAGCGCCCTCCTTCCGAACTTCAAAACCAGTTTTCAAGCTTTAACTGACGTTTGCAACGGGGAACCTGATGGTAAAGACCGTCCCCCGGCCTAATTCGCTTTCCACGGAAATTCCGGCCTGATGCTTTAAAAGAATCTCCTTTGAAATGGCAAGGCCCAGCCCCGTACCTTTGCTTCCCCTCGCGTTGGAAGCTGTGTAGAACATATCGAAAATGTGGGGCAGATCCTTCTCAGTGATGCCGGTCCCCGTGTCGGAAAATCTGATCTCGAGAAAGTCCCTGTCGGGCAAGCTGAACTCCACAGCGATCTTTCCGCCCTGTGGCGTATTTTTCATGGCGTTGTTTACAAGATTATATACGACCTGCTCGATCCTTTCAACGTCCAGGATAAATTCCGCGCTCAGGATAGATCTCGGTCCTTGGCCGCCAGACCCGCCTTCGATATTCAGCGAAAACTCGTAACCCGCCTGTTCCGCGTCCCGGGAAAACTTTTTAAAAATCGGCAGAAAGCCCTCCTCAAAGGAAAGGAGTGAATAATTGAATGAAAACTGGCCGCTTTCAAATTGAGACAGCTGGAAAAGGTCATTGACCAGCCGCTCCAGAAGGAGAGTTTTCTGATGCGCGTTGAAAATGGAATCCGCCAGCCGCTCCCGGTCGCCGCTGAGCTTGTTGTCCAGGATGGCCTCCAGGTTTCCCCGCAGCGTCGTGATGGGAGTTTTCAGCTCATGGGAGATCACATACAGCAATCTTTGCCGCTCCTTTTCGGAGCGGTTTTTTTCGTCGCTGAACTCCTTTGTCTCCGTGATGTCCTGCAGCCTGCCTTCGATGCCGAAAACCTCCCCGGAGGAATCGTGGATCAGAGACGTGTATTCCTGGAACCAGCGGTATTCCCCGTCCTTTGTGCGATAGCGCAGGGTCACCGAAGCTTCGGGGGACAGGTTGGGGGTCAGAGTGAGGTCGAACAGCTCCTTGTCCTCGGAATGAACGCATTCCAGCAGCAGGTAAGGGTTTTCGTAAAACTGATTTTGAGTATATCCCAGGATTTCCGCCGCGTTTGGGCTGACGTACTCAAAGCAGGGGTCCGGTTTTGTCGTATAAAGATAGACGATGTCCCGTGAGTTTTCTGTCAACAGCCGGAAAATTTTCTCGTTCCGTTTCAGAGTGTTGTTGTTCTTCTGCAGAAATACAAAGAAAATGGCCACATTCAGCGCCAGGATCAAAATGAGTTCCAGAATGTAATGGGTGGAGGACGCGTTAAAGTCGGGATTGAGATAGAAGTAATAGGACTTGTGTATTCCCCAGATGATGAAAATAATTCCGGTGGCGCTCTTTTCTTTACCCTCGATGGGCCATTCCTGCAGAAACTCGATCCCGGTATAGATAGCAACAATACTGTAAAAAAGGGACAGCGGAAGCACCTCGACAAAATAAGTGAGATGAAAGCCGGGGCAGATCAGGATCCATGCCAGATTCCCTAAAAACAGCCAGGTCCAGAACCGGGGCACGTCCTTCCGCGTCAGATGATAGGTGCCCGTCAGCAGCAGTAAGGCGCTGAGGCAGAAAACGACCTGTTGAAAGGTGATCAGATAGGCAGCCGGGACTTCGTCGATGAACAGGAGCTGCATGAGAACACCCAAACCGTACAGCCCCCAGCTGCCGCCCCAGAACCCGAGGGCGCGCTCGCGGTTTTTCTTATAGATTACGAAGAATATCAATGCGAAGATAAAAAGGAAAATCGACAGAATCAACGCATAGTAAAACATTAAAAACATAAGCATCACCCAAACTCAACAGTCTGCCAAACTGAATAGAACCAACAAATTCTTACATTTTTCTATTCTAGATTATACCTTTGAATTCCCCGGCGGGCAAGGCTCAATCGCGATTCCTGGCAGCAGTAGCCAGAATTTTTATTATTTTTTGATTATTCTATTATCTGTTTTTTATGAAGGAACGCTATACTTCAAATCAGGAACATGGCAAGGGTTCGAGCAGACATAGGTAAGATACAGACCGGCACGGGCAAGGCCTGGGGAGACGCGGGACGGGAAAGGGTTGAACTCATGAAAGAGATCTGGAGAACGAGCAGTAAAATCATGGTAGTGGCGATGCTCTGCGCGTCGGTCCTTTCCGCCGCAATCGGCGGCCTGGTCTTATATCAGAGCGGCAAGGTCGTGGAAGAAAACGTCTACAGGAATCTGGAACTGACAGCCGAAAATTACGCCCATGTCTTCAGCAATTCCACGGAAAAGGTAGAAAACATACTGGATTCCTACCTGTCCGCCATCAACGGAACCATCGACTACGGCGCTCTTTTTTCCGAGCCGGGCGCTTATCTGAAGAATTATCAGGATCAGGTTCTCGTTCCGATGACGGAACAGTTTGCCCAGGACAACCGGAATGACTTCCTGGGAATCTATTTTGACTTCGACCCGGGTCTGGACGTCCGTCTTGGGGAAGAGGACCAGACCTACGGCGTCTGGTATCTGGATAAAAGCCTCACCGGAGAGGTTGGCCGAAGCGACATGGAACAGAAAAAGAACTTTTACCCAGGCAATGAGGAAATGGGCTGGTATTACGATGCGGTGAAAGCGAAGGCAGGGGTCTGGAGCAAGCCGTATATCGACATCTATACCGG
>DLFX01000083.1:0-2449 GCA_002482405.1 Firmicutes bacterium UBA7709
ATATAAGATGACGTCCTTTGCCGAAACCCAGGGCTTCAGGCTGCCGGAAAGCTCGACCTTTATGACTTTCGGGACTGTCAGGCTATAGGTTCCCTTGGCCATTGCAACCGCAACGTCCAGGCCTCCCGCGCCGATGGCGATCATTCCGAGTCCGCCGCCGGTAGGAGTGTGGCTGTCGGAGCCCAGGAGCGTCTTTCCGGGAATTCCGTAGTTCTCCAGATGGAGNNGCGCTTTGCAACGCTTTTGATGAATTCGTGGTCATCGGCATTTTCGAATCCGGTCTGAAGGGTATTGTGGTCGATGTAAGCGACTGACAGCTCGGTCTTTATCTTATCCACGTCCATGGCCTCCAATTGAAGGTATACCATGGTCCCGGTAGAATCCTGAGTGAGGGTTTGATCGATTTTGATCGTAATTTCGTTTCCCGGAGCAAGGACGCCGTCTGCAAGATGGCTCTCCAGGATTTTATAGGCCAATGTTTTTCCCATAAGCTTGCCTGCCTTTCAATAGTTTCAGTGAATGCGTGTATCGTACTTTTCATACCAATTGAGCCTGTGCTTTATTCCACACAATTTGTATACAATTATACAATTTATCATATGGTAAGTCAAGGGTGGAATGGACTCATTCTGATTCAAACTTGGAAAACAGAAATTTTAGAAATTTTAGCATGGTTTCTGATTGTTTCTCATTGAATTCGGGCAACGAATACTATATAATGTATTTTACACGAAATTAAGCAACAATATGTGGGAGGCAATAGATGAAAACGGTTAAGAAAAGGGATGGAACACAGGTCAGCTTTAATGGCGGAAAAATAAAGGCGGCCATCGAAAACGCGATGCTGGAGACAAGGCTGGGCATTGATTCCGCCCTGGCAGGCGATATCGCGTCTGCCATTGAAAAGCAGGTGGAGCGGTCGGAACGTGTGGTCAATGTGGAGGATATTCAGGATCTGGTGGAAGATTACCTCATGGCCAGCGAGCGGAAGGACGCCGCCAAGAAGTTCATTATTTACCGCTATGAGAGAGACAAGACCCGGGACGCCAGAAAGCGGAGAGACGGAAGGCTGATCTCAGAAGAATTCGTGAGTAAATACAAGTNNATGAATCAGCTGGGCAGCTTTGTCTATTACAGGACGTATTCCCGATGGGTTCCGGAGGAGATGAGGCGGGAGTACTGGTGGGAAACCGTTCGGCGCTCGGTGGAATATAACTGCAGCCTAGTTCCCACATCCAAGGAAGAGGCGGAAAAGCTCTATAAAAATGTCTTTGAATTGAAGCAGTTCCTATCGGGGCGGACGTTCTGGGTAGGGAGTACGGATGTTTCGAAATTCTATCCGATGTCCAACTATAACTGTTCCTTCCAGGTCATCGACAGCTTTGCGGCGTTCAGGGACATCTTCTATCTGCTTATGGTGGGCTCCGGCGTGGGGGTCAGGGTATTGAAATCAGACGTTGCGAAGCTCCCGCCCGTAAGAACGGACGTAGAGGTGATCCATGAGGCCTACACGCCGATGCTTCGCAGCCTGAGGCAGGACAGCACCTCCCTGGAATTCACCCACAACGACACGGTGAAGATCACCATCGGGGACAGCAAAGAGGGCTGGGTCCAGGCCATGGACTATTTCCTGAAGATGCTTTACAGCACGGAATACCGCAAGATCAAGACCGTCATCCTGAATTATGATCATGTGAGGTCCAAGGGCGAGAAGCTCAGGACCTTCGGAGGGACGGCCAGCGGTCATTCCAGCATGAAAAATATGTTCATTAAAATACACAAGGTCATCGAAAAGACAAAGCACCGCTCCACGGCCAACAGGGTGAAGCTGCGGCCCATCGACTGTCTGGACATCGCCAACATCATCGGCGAAAACGTCGTCGTCGGCGGAGTGCGCAGAACGGCGGAAATCGTTCTGATCGACCAGGATGACAAGGAGTGCATCCAGGCTAAGAGCGAGCTTTACAAGAAGATTGACGAAAAATGGGTCATCGACACGGAGATCGCCCATCGTCAGATGAGCAATAATTCCATTTACTACACGAGAAAGCCCACCCGTCCGGAGCTTCACTGGCATCTGCAGCAGATGCGGTATTCTGGGGAACCGGGGTGGGTCAACGAGGTAGCCGGCGCTAAAAGGCGGCCGAATTTTCAGGGTGTAAATCCATGCGCGGAGATTTTGCTGGATTCAAAAGGACTGTGCAATCTGACGACGGTGAATGTGATGGGGTTTGTCAAGGACGGCGTTCGGGACCGGACAGGCCTGATGGAGACTCAGAGACTTTCTGCCAGAGCCGGGTACCGCATGACCTGTACCGAGCTGGAAATCCCCGAATGGAACGCGATACAGCAGCGGGATAAGCTTCTCGGCTGTTCCCTGACCGGATGGCAGGACATGGTAAATGCCCTTAAACTGGATAAAGAAGAGCAGGAGGAACTGCTGAGAGAG
>DLFX01000083.1:2476-2648 GCA_002482405.1 Firmicutes bacterium UBA7709
GAGCTGGGACAGGCCGAACCGCTGCTGATCACCACCATAAAGCCGGAAGGGACCTTGAGCCTGCTGCCCGTGGTTTCCAGCGGCGTCCATTTCTCTCACGCGCCCTATTATGTGCGGAGGATCCGGATCAGCAGCGACGACCCCCTGACCAAGGTCTGCGAAGAGCTGGGTT
>DLFX01000201.1:0-2123 GCA_002482405.1 Firmicutes bacterium UBA7709
TAATGCCCATCGTGTACCTGTTCATCAACGATATGGAATCCTTGGTCCAAACCAACGACATCAGCGCCATGCTCCAGGTTCTTCCCGGCTGGCTGGCCATGATCCAGCGCGTGGTCGATTGGTTTGCCAAATACTACGACGCGGTTTTCTGGTCCATCGTGGCACTCTCCGTGCCCATCGGCTTTTTGACCATGCGGACCACGCCGCAGACCTGATCGCAAACGCCGTCCCGGCAAAATAAAGAGCCGCTCAGTCTTGAACTGCACCCAAAAAGTTGGACAAAGATTTTGTGACAAAAGGCCTGACTCTTGCGCGGTAAGAATCAGGCCTTTTGATTTACTTAGTAACATGATAAAATACAATTAATGCAAGTAGTACGTGCATGAATCTCTCATAAATACATGGCGGAAGAGAGGAAACACCGCACTACTCTCGATATACTGATAATCGAAAGGAGGGTGTTGTATGGATTGGGCCGCAAGAATAAACAGGGCGCTTGACTATATAGAAAAGAACCTTGATGCCGATGTTGATTTGAATTACGCTTCNNACCAACGCTTTTTATGTAGTCACAGGGATACAGTTAAATGAATACATCAGAAGACGCCGCCTGTCTCTTGCCGCGTTGGAGCTTCAAAACAGCGATGAAAAAATCATTGATATCGGTTTGAAATACGGTTATTCATCGCCGACGGCTTTCAACAGAGCATTTCAAAATCAGCACAAGGTATCTCCTCAGTACGCAAGAAGCCGCAGAATATCTCTTGTTGTCTATCCTCGGATTACCTTCCAAATAAAACTTAAAGGGGATATCGAGATGAAATGCAAAATTGAAAAGAAGGAAGCTTTCACTGTCGTAGGTGTAAAAAAAGCATTCATCTATGACAACAACGACATTAAGAGCTTCTGGCGCGAAACGCCGCAGAAGGTGTACGACCAAATCGCAATGATAGCGAACGCCGATCACAAAGGTATGCTGGGAGTTGTCGCAAATTTCAGGGATACCGACTTCGATTATTATATCGCCGTCGCAACTACTAAAGATACCCCAACGTCAGGTTTAGAAAAACTTGAAATACCGGCGGCAACATGGGCGATTTTTGAAAGCGAGGGCAACATTCCAGAACTCATAAGCCGGTTTCGCGATGAATGGCTTCCGTCGTCCGGGTATATGCGTGCGGAATACGATGTTCCTGATGTCGAGGTGTACCACAACGGAGATTTACGCAACGATAATTTCGGATACGAGCTGTGGTTTCCTGTGGTGAAAGAGTAAATCCACAAATCGTTTAACAAGCGAACACCGTCATCTATNNTCATTCCTTTTCATGTGTTTATTTTACCACATGTCTAAGAAAAAGGGGGCAGTTCAGGTTGGGCGGCTTTTCTATTTGAAAATGCGTATAAAAACATCCCCCTGCGATCGCAAGGGGATGCTCCGATTCACAATGACTTCACGCGTTCCCGCGCTGATCCGCTCTTAGTAGCGGCTCTGGCGCTGACGGTCATAGCACTCGCGGCAGTAGACCGGCCGATCGCCACGGGGCTGGAAAGGAACCTGCGTGGTCGCGCCGCAGCCGTCGCAAACGACGTCATACATCTGGCGCTCACCGCGGTTTCCACCACCACCGCCATTGCTGCGGCGGGCAGCACGGCAATTCGGGCAACGGCCTGGCTCGTTCTGAAAGCCCTTTTCGGCGTAGAAGGCCTGCTCGGAAGCGGAAAACACGAATTCGGCGCCGCACTCACGGCAAGTCAAAGTTTTGTCTGCGTACATGGAAAAACCCTCCTTGATGATTGGCACCCAACCTCGACGACCAAGCCTAGGCATTCTTCCAGATGATCATCGGTTTGAGGCACGACTGACCAAGGAGAATTGGAATGGCTGATATCCGTTTGGGTCCTTGCTTCACAGTATATCATGGCCATTTCCAAAAGTACAGCCCTTTTTTATCTTTTTTTATCTTTGTGAAAAATATCATGAACTCAAAACGATCCTTTGGACAGCACGATTGCGGCGCTCATGGACCGGGACAGCCGTCCAAACCCGGCGCGCGAATGCCGCGCGGCTTCTGGATGGCTGTCCCGGTTTTCGCCGTATGATACTAATGGAAAATATGAAT
>DLFX01000201.1:2217-2500 GCA_002482405.1 Firmicutes bacterium UBA7709
AATTCGTATTACACCGGCTCTTCGTCGTAATGCAGCTCGCGCGAGCGTCCCACGCTGGTGTTGTCCATCATGCGGTCTCCCAGGCCGGACACGGGATGCGGCGTCGTCTCATACCGATAGTCGATGCCCTTCTGGGTGATGTACTGGTCGATGACCATATGGCTTGGCACGGCGGAGGTCCTGTGGTTGATGGTATCCTGGTAGGCAAAGAAGTCGTCGTCCTCCGGCAGGGCGGAGACGGGGCAATAGGCTTCCTGGCGCGCCGTCACGTTGACGGTGCGGA
>DLFX01000018.1:0-3938 GCA_002482405.1 Firmicutes bacterium UBA7709
ATTGATGTCGTACATCTGATCATATAACACTGGTTCCAGGTATTGAGCGGAATCCGCGGCGTCCTCAAAGGTATAAAGAGGCTCAACAGAGGGCTTCCCTGACCGCTCCGCCTTTCGGTTCACCCATTCGGCTTCCTTTTCATGAATGTAGCCGCTGTCCTTCAGCATGATTTCCACCAGGTCCGCCGTCGCGTCCGTACAGTAGATCTTCCCCTTGTATCCGCGCTTTGTCAGCAGCGGAATCCTGCCGCTGTGGTCGATGTGGGCGTGGNNGGCTTAAAATCATAAAATCGATGTCCAGCGGATCAAATCCAAACGGTTCTTCATTCAGCTTTTCCAGGGCTTTGCTCCCCTGAAACTGTCCGCAATCCAGTAATATTTTATACTTGTCCGTCGTAACGAGATGACAGCTGCCTGTGACAGACATCGCAGCCCCCAAAAATTTAACCTTCATTTCAGTCCCCTTTCTTTCCTTTCCTCCTTTGCAAACCTTGCTGTATCTTGTCAAAGGGNNGGATAGTGTAGTTAGTTTATTATATCATAAAAAGCAGAGCTTTTTATGATATATGGCCATGTGCCTTTTCGCCGCAGGCGAAATTCTGGCACGGCATTTAATCCGTATAATAATCGCAATTATTACAATCTGTGATTATTATACACCTTTTTCCCCCGGGGGAAACGAAAAAAAACAGAGGAATCGCTCCTCTGTTTTTTAGCTGTATCAGCGCCGCGCCGCAGGTATCCCCCCGGGAGCCTGCTTAAAGCACCTTGCTCAAAAAGCTCTTCGTTCTTTCGTTCTGCGGATTTCCAAANNATCTCCTCGGGAGTTCCCTGTTCGACGATCAATCCCTCGTCCATAAACAGCACCCTGTCCGCCACTTCCCGGGCAAAGCCCATCTCGTGGGTGACGATCACCATGGTCATTCCCCGATGGGCCAGATCCCTCATCACCTGAAGAACCTCCCCCACCATTTCCGGGTCCAGGGCGGAAGTAGGTTCATCAAAGAGCATGATCTCGGGCTTCATCGCCAGGGCCCGCGCAATGGCCGCCCTCTGCTTCTGGCCGCCGGACAGGGACGAGGGGTATACTGCCGCCTTGTCCTGAAGCCCCACCATCCCCAGCAGCTCCATGGCCTCCTTCTCCGCGTCCGCCCTGGACATCCTGTTCACCTGAATAGGACTTATCGTTATGTTTTCGAGAGTCGTCTTGTGGGGGAACAGATTGAAATTCTGAAATACCATCCCAAGCTTTTTTCTCACCTCGTTGATGTCCACACCCTTTTTATTGATCTGCTCTCCGTCGATATAAATCTCGCCGGAGGTGGGAATTTCCAAGAGGTTGATACACCGCAGAAAGGTGCTCTTTCCTGAACCGGAGGGACCGATGACGCAGACGACCTCATTTTCTTCAATTTTCTCTGAAATTCCCTGAAGGACCTTCAGCTTCCCAAATTCTTTCGTCAGATTATTTACTTCGATCACTTTGAGCCATCCTCCTTTCCATGTACGCCACGAGTCTGGACATGGGAAGCGTAATGCTCAGGTACACAAAAGCGGTTCCCAGATAGGCCGGCCAGAACTCAAAGGTCGCAGCCGCCCACAGCATGCTTTTCCTTGTCACGTCGACCACGGTGATAATGCTCAACACGGCGGTCTCCTTCAACAGCGAAATAAACTCATTTGTCAGCGCCGGTAAAANNGAACGCCTGGGGAACGATGATAAAGCGCATGGCCTTACCGCGGCTCATCCCCAGGGATCTTGCCGCTTCCATCTGTCCCCGGTCCACAGCCTGGAGGCCGCTTCGGATGATCTCCGCCACATAGGCCGAGCTGTTGATCCCGCAGACGATTATGGATGCGACGACCGGATTTTCCCAGGTAAAGTCAAAGCCCATCGCCTGGGGTATCTTGGGAAATGCAAAATACATGATCAACGCCTGCACGATAAAGGGCGTTCCCCTTATCAGTTCCACATAAACGGAGAAGAGTATCTTAACCGGCATAAAGGACGACATTTTTCCCAGCGCCACAAAGAGCCCCGCCACAATGCCGATCAGCACCGCAAAAACCGTGATTTCAAGGGTCACGGAAACACCGCTGTATGCAATTTTAAGTCCTGTTAAATAAATGTCCAAATTTTTGCTCCTTAAATAATCTCAAAGAAAAACAGTAGAGAGCTTGCCCTTCGGCAAACTCTCCGACCGATCATTTCTCACTTGTCGTTTCTTATTGCTTTCCGCCCTTACTCAAGCCATTTTGAATAGATTTCGTCGAATTTGCCGTTGTCTTTTAAATTCTGCATTCCCTTATTGATCTTATCCAGGAGTTCCGTGTTTCCCTTTTTGACCGCGTAGCCGTAGGATTCCGCATTCAATACGTCGCCGACGATTTCAATGGTTCCCGGTTTTGCGTCCATGTAGGCCTTAGTTACGGGAAGGTCGTTGATCAGCGCGTCGATGGTGCCGGTCTGCAGATCCATTACAGCAACGTCCAGGCCGTCATAAATTTTTGCTTCCTTTATTTTTCCCTCATCGCGAAGCTTCGTAGCGAGATCGGCTCCTGTAGTTGCTATCTGTCCGCCGACCTTCATATCGGCAGTCAGGTCGTCGATGCTCTTGATTTTCGTATTCCCCGCCTTGACCGCCACAACCAGGCCGGAATCATAATATGTGGTCGAGAAGNNACCTGTTTTCTTCTATCTTCGCTGGCGTTCATCCCCGATGCGATAATATCGATGTTTCCGGACTGCAGTGCCGCAATCAAACCGCCAAATCCCATGTTGACCCATTCCAGCTTGAAGCCCTGATCCTCTGCGATGGCGTTCATCATGTCAACGTCAAACCCGGTAAGCTCCTGGGTACTTTTGTCGATGGTATCAAAAGGCGGGAATGTAGGTTCCATTGCAACCTTATAGGTAGGCACATCCCCCGCCGCATCTCCCGACGTCTCTTCAGACGGTTTGCTGGTTCCTCCACAGGCGGCAAAGGTCAGTGCCATTGATAATACGAGTAATATTGCTGTTAGTTTTTTCATGATTTCTTGTGCTCCCTTCTTCTTCCTAAAAGCGTCATTTTCCAATGCTAATCGGTAATATGTGTATAATAATACATTAAAAATAATATTTATTCAACCTTTTTCTCGCAATTTCGACAAAAAATACGAAAAAGCAGCTTCGCCACACCGGTGCGGCGCGGAATTTAAGGCTGCACTGATCCACGGACTTATTAACCTCACTAATCCCCGTCCCTTTGAGCTTTGAGAGGTCTAATTCTGTTCAAAAATCAAGCTATGAACAAAAAAAGTGGCCGCAGCCACTTTTCACAGATAACCTTCTCTTGATATTAGCTCCTTTAGGGCTTCAAAAACCGGTCCATCATCCGTTTTCCGGTTATTTGCCCTGGTAAGGTTGACGCTTGCTCCTGGAAAGCATTCGAGTAACTTTTCCATATTATCTGACGAAGGACTCGTATATTTTAATCAGTGGCGGCGAAGCCGCCGCTGCCAAAAAACACTGTTTGCGGACGCAGTTTGTTTTTTGGTATTAAAATATAGAGTCCAAGTCATTGATAATATAAAGGTTGCGAGTGTTTTCCAGGAGCAAGCGTAAAACTTATTCCATTTCGTAATTCCCTTCCATCGCAAACACCGTCTCCTCGCAGATATTGGTCGCGTAATCCGCGATCCGCTCCAGATGGGCGGCGATGAAAAGGAACATGACGCTTTGATTCGCCTTGGCGGCGTCCTTATCGACGAGTCCGATCAGCTCGTCGTAGATGTTTCGGAAGAGTTCATCCACCTCTTCATCGGCTTTCCAGACCTTCCTCGCCAGCCTCAGATCCATGTGGACAAAGGAATCGATGGCGTTTTTCACCATCTTGGTGGCCATGTCCGCCATCCGCGGGATGTCGATGAGCTCCTTCATATACTCTTCGTTTTCC
>DLFX01000018.1:3945-4470 GCA_002482405.1 Firmicutes bacterium UBA7709
TCAAACCGAAGGGTATATTTTGCAATATCCTCGCAATGGTCGCCGATCCGTTCCAGATCTCTCACCATTTGCATGATGGAGATCATGTAGCGCAGGTCTCCGGCCAAAGGCTGCTGGGTCGCCAGAAACTTCAGGCATTTATCCTTGATCACGTCCTCCATATCGTCGATGACCTCATCGCCGTTGATAAGGCTTCTTGCCAGATCCGAGTCCTTTTCCACCAGAGACTTTATGGCGTTCTGGATCGTATCCTCCACCAGGCTCGTCATGTTCAATAAATCATTTGTTATTATGGACATCTCATGGTCCATCTGTGGTCTTGCCGCCATCATCCAAACCTCCCCGTTATATAATCTTCCGTCTTTTTATCCTGCGGATTTGAGAAAATAACTTCTGTCTTATCCGTTTCTATCACCTTTCCGCTCAGGAAAAAGGATGTGTAGTCGGAAACCCTTCCAGCCTGCTGCATGTTATGGGTTACGATAACGATTGTATACCGCTCCGTCAGTTCCTCCAGAAGTCCTT
>DLFX01000018.1:4504-4666 GCA_002482405.1 Firmicutes bacterium UBA7709
TCGTCCATCAGGATCACCTCGGGCTCAACGGCCAGGCACCTCGCGATGCAGAGCCTCTGCTGCTGTCCTCCGGAAAGCCCCAGGGCCGGTTTGTGAAGCCTGTCCTTTACCTCTTCCCAAAGGGCTACCTCCCCCAGCGTCCTTTCTACGATATGGTCCAGG
>DLFX01000018.1:4689-13565 GCA_002482405.1 Firmicutes bacterium UBA7709
GTTTTGGGGAAGGGATTGGGCTTTTGGAACACCATTCCCACCTTTTTGCGCAGCTCGATGATATCAAACCCGTTTCCGTAGATGTCGCCGCCGTCGAATTTAACGGCGCCCTCGATGGCAACGCCCGGAATCAGGTCGTTCATCCTGTTCAGGGTTCGCAGAAAAGTGGATTTTCCGCAGCCCGAGGGCCCGATCAGCGCCGTGATCTTGTTTTCATATATGGTCATATCGATGTCCTTCAGCGCCTGAAAGTTTCCATAATACAGGTTCAGGTTATCGATCGTAAATTTAGTATTATTTTTTTCGGTTTCAAATTTAGTTTCCATAGTTTCCTCCAAGTTTGCCGCTGATCAGGTTTGCGGCGGTATTGATCAGCAATACGATGATGATCAGCAGGGCGGCCGTCGCGTAGGTCTTTTCCATGGACAGACCCTCCGACGCCAGGATATACAGGTGTACCGACATGGTCCTCGTGGAATCGAAGATCGTAGTCGGCAGACGCAGGGAACCGCCCACGGTCAGCATCACCGCGGCCGTCTCTCCGATGGCTCTTCCGACTCCGAGGATGAGCCCGGTGAGTATCCCCGATTTGCAGCAGGGGATAATGACTCTCACGATGGTCTGCCATTTTGTCGCTCCCAGGGAAAGGCTGCCCTCCCGGTATGCCATGGGAACGGTTTTCAGCGATTCCTCAGTAGCCCGGATCAAAGTCGGCAGGATCATCAACGCCAGGGTCAGCCCGCCTGAGATGACGGACCAGCCCATTCCGAGAAAGATCACGAAGAATGCAAAGCCAAACAATCCGAAAATGATGGACGGTATCCCCGCCAGGATCTCCGTGAAAAACCTTATGATAAAAACCCCTTTTCCTCCTTTGGAATACTCCGTAAAGTAGATGGCCGCCGCAATCCCGATAGGCGTTGCGATGAGGAGGCTTACCCCGGTAACCATGAGAGTGCCGATGATCACCGAAAAGATTCCCCCCTCTTTTCCCATCCGCCTCGGCTCCTGGGTCAGAAATTCAAGATTGATATGACTGATTCCGTGGACAAGAATGTATCCGATAATTATGATCAGCGCAGCCAGCGTGATGGCGGCCAAAACTCCGATCACGCCGTAAAACACCGCATTTTTCGAAGCCTTTGCCCTTTTTATTCTATTGTTACTCCCATTTATTTTTTGATTGTTTTCCAAAGCTACCCTTTCCATCAGCTTGCCCTGCCTCCCAGTCCTCTCATGCTGAACTGCGCGATGATATTCAGCAGCATAATGATAATGAACAGAATGATCCCGACGGCAAAGAGCGCCTGCTGATGCGTCGGAGTCGCATAACCCATCTCCATGGCAATGGTTCCTGTCAGCGTCGCCGCGGGGTCCATGATTCTCCCGGGCATTTTCGCCATGTTGCCTGTGATGAGCAGCACCGCCATGGTTTCACCGACAGCCCTTCCCATCCCAAGGATGATGGACGACAGGATCCCCGACCGCGCGGCGGGGATGAGCACCCGCAGGATGGTTTCCATTTTATTGGCGCCCAGCGCCAGGGACGCCTCTTTAAATTCACCCGGCACCGCCGCAATGGCATTTTCCGAAATGCTCACGATGGTCGGCAGGATCATGACCGCCAGAATGATCGCCCCGGCGAGTATGCTGAAACCTGTCGCGGATGCGTCGGGATGAAAAATCCTGTAAATCGGCAGGATATAATTCCGGATGGCCGGAACGATTACAATGAGTCCGAAAAAGCCGTAAACCACCGACGGGATTCCCGCCAGAAGCTCAATAGCCGATTTGAAGGCCTTTGCCGCTCTCTTCGGCAAAATCTCCGCAAGGAAGATTGCGCAGGCAATCCCTGTGGGAATTCCGATCACCAGAGCCCCAAGGGTAACCGATAAGGTGCCGGCGATCAGCGGCAGAATTCCGAATTGTCCGTTGGTAGGCGACCAGGTCGTGCCAAAGATGAAATTGAATACGCCGTAATGCGCCAGGATCGGCAGTCCGGACTGAAATATAAAAACAGTGATCAACGCCACCGAAATGGTGGCGACCACCGCAGATATCAAAATCAATTTTTCAATTATCTTTTCATAAGCATTCATTCACTGTCTCCCTCTGCAGTTATCTTTTCCTTTTTATTTCACTTACCATGTTAGCGGAGTTTTGTTAAGAGCGAATAAAGCAAATGTTAAGAGAATGTTAAAAATAAAAGGTCTGTTATTTAAGCTGTCCTTTACGACCTGTCCCCTTAGGTATTGTCTTGGGCTGTTTGCGGATGTATAATAGCAAAAATAGCAAAGGAGAGTTTACTATGTTTTTCAAACAATTTACGATTATGGTCCGCGACCTTGAAAAGTCCATCGAGTTTTATGAAACATTTGCGGGACTGTCAATCATCCGCCGCTTTCAGGACGGCCCTGCGGACCTTGCCTTCCTCGCCAATAAGGCCGGAGAAACGGAGATTGAGCTTGTGAGTTCGGAGGGTATGCAAAAATTTGAGGGGAAAGGATTTTTTATCTGCTTTTTAACCGACGAGCTGGATGAGCTGCGGGAGCTTGCCCTTTCTAAAGGGCTTAACGCTTCGGATATTCGCACTCCCGATGAAAAAACCCGATATTTCTATATCTATGACCCGGATGGAGTTTCGGTACAGTTAAAACAAGTGCTGTAAATGTTGAAGTAAGCGCTGTAAAAGGCGCAGCTATTTCCAGATCGGTTTGAAAGCCCCATAGCGCGGCTGATAGTGGCAGTATCCGATAAAAGTGAACAATATTATATACAAAATTGAAATGGGCATAGCCATTGGAATGGAATAGGGACTCGAAACGTGTCCGGAAACAGCGGCCAGATGATAACTTGGGAAAAAGTATGCGACAGCCGGAAAGCGGTCACTGTGAATAAAAACGGCGGCTTCAATCAGCTCCATCAGGATGAACAGCAAACCGAAAACGATTATCATGGACTTTCCTCTAATGAATGTGGAAATCATGGTGAAGGCTGCTGTGTACGAAAGCAGCAATAAGGTTTGCGCCGCAAATATGATCAAGTAATCCGGCAGGCTTGTTTTCCCAAAGCCGAACAGAAAGGACAGGCCCACGGTATTTACAAAAATCCCCAATAATACATAGGTCAGCATTCCTTTTGCATTTGAAAAAAACATAGATAAATATGATTTTTTACCGCTGTTTCCCGCCGTTGCCCCTGCCGATATTGCCGCGCAGACTGTAATCAATTCTGCTGAGGGAGCTATTGTATATACTGCGTTTGAGCCGTTTGGAATAAATCCGTACACGGATAGAACGGTCAGTTTATGCCCCTCGATAAGCGGCGCCGTATCGAGATAGGAAATCGCCCCGATGGTGGCCAATGCGTATACGACTATTATGCAGTAGATCGGCAGGTTTATGTCTCTCATCTTCGCATCTCCGCCGGGGAGGATACCATTTGCAAACAGGCCGTAAAAGGCCATTAAGACGCCGCACAGAACCGCCCCGGGCACGGTAAAGGTAAAGTTGACGCGATCAAAAAAGAGCTTGATCGTATCATCTTCAAATATCATTCTAATTGCCATGTAGGTTAAATATCCGGCGCACAGGTTGTTTAGAATTGGAAATCGTTCTATCATCTTCGTCATTGTGTCGCTGAACAGCAGCAAAATAAACGCCCCGAAAAAAAGTCCGGCAAGAGCAGCAACCATTCTTTTCAGGTCCAACCCATTTCCATCTATGGAAATAATGCTCGATATGGCGATGGCGTCATCCAGGCTCATACTGAGAACAGCGACAGAAATAGAAATTACGGCTTCAAAAAAGCTGTCCTTTCCCTTGTCCCTCGATTGCAATCTTCTATCAAATGTCCCTTTGCTATGAAACAGCATATTAAAAGTAATGTAGAGCAATAACGCCCCGCCGACGATTCGGATATGCAGCCACGTTATATCGAACAGGGCGCTTGCAATGGCAATGAAAGTCAACTTAAACACCAATGATAAACCAACGCCGATTCGAAAAACTTTCTTTGCCATACCTGGCGGCAATCCATTGGTAGCCAATGCGAATACGCCGACATTTTCACATGCGATTATCAGATTGATCAGTAAAACTTGTATTACAAAGTTCAATTTGTAATCTCCCTCTCCCGCATTTATGTCCGTATCTAATTTAGTGGTAGTATAAAAGTATATTGTCATGTACCTGACAATATACTTCTCTTATTCCTCACCTTGTAATATTTTTTTACAATTATGTTTGTACGACTCCCGTTTTCACTGTCCATTATTTCACTTTGTGTTCTGCGGGCGACTTTTCCGTGGTGACAAGGGCAACGCCCACACAGTTGATGATAAGGCTGGCAAAAACGAAACCGGAATACAGCGAGTCGCCCAGCATTATTGCGGAGCTAAATACCCCCAGCACCGGCGACAAAAGAGAGAAGATCATTACCTTGCTCAAGGGATTGTACTTATAAAGCTGGTTCGAAAAAATGAGCGCAGCTCCGCTGGTCAATATGAGTACGACCATGGGGAACGCAGCGGAGCTTCCCGCCTCAAGGGAGAGCGAACCATTCCCGCAGAGGCCTATGATCATCAAAAGCGCACCGCTTATAACAGACTGCCAGCCTCCCACCCAAATGGCGCTGCGGCCTCTGGAAATTATCTTCAGATAGGCCGCGCCAAAGGATCCGGAGATCTGGCCGAGGAGAAGCAGGAATGCGCCGAAAAGCGAGGCGGTGACGCCCATGTTGATGTCTTTCCAGTTCAAAATGATGACAGCGATCACGCCCAGAACGCAGCCCAGAAGCTTTCTGGGCGTCAGCGCGTCCTCCTTGAAGATAAGAGCGGAAATAAGGATGCCGCAAAATGCGCCCGCGCTGGAGAGAATGGATATCTGCACACCTGATGAAAAGGCGGCGCCAAAGTTAAAAAAGATATACTGGGCCACGCCCATAATGAGTCCCAGCTTCGCGATCTGCCGGAAATCCGAGAAATGCTCCGGCATGAGACGCACGCCCCGAATGCGGCAGTAAGCGAGGCCTATTGCCCCCGCGCCGAAAAGACGGATGCCTGCAAAATTCATAAGCTCAAAAACATCTGTCCCGGACACACCGAAGCCGGCATAGCTTATCTTTGTCATAGGCCCGGATATGGCCCAAAAGAAATATACCATAATAATGAAAAAATAGAACGACGCGCCCCCAGCATAGAGCGCTCGCGCGCGTTCTTCCTTTATCTGAATTCCATTGTTCATTTACCGATGCCCCCTGTTGGTAGTCTTTGAAAGGATTTCACTCTATGGTCAATTGAAAAAGTGAATTCCAGTTTGGAAAAGCAAAATCCATGGAATTCATATCGTTGAAAAGAACCGTGTTTATAGAATTTTAAATAGGTTTATTTATGATGATTTTTGACCTTTTAAGGAGTAGAATAGAGCTGACAAAGGCAAAATCCGCACCGTTTTGGGTACAATGAACCAAGGGTGAATTTCAGCTGACTGTTTTGCAAGAGTAAATTCCACCCCTTTTCATTTATGAAGCTGTGGAGAGCGGCGCCTCTTGTCATAAGATTTATTTTTTAAGAAGGAATGGGCGCAGGGTAACCTTATCTGGCGGGATAAGTTCTGCGCCCATCTTTCTTAAAACGTCTTCCCCATAGAGCGAGGCAAAGACCTCGTAGGGAGTTTTATCGCCGAGATTCGGCCTCCCATAGGAGTTGATGTGATTCATCATAAGGTTGATATCCTCCTGAATGAAAGGGTCAAGGGAAGTCCCCTTAGGGATAATGCGCCGGATCAATGTATGGTTGTTTTCGGCTGCCCCCTTCTGATAGGAGGCCTGTGGGTCGCAGTAAAAGACACGTGTTCTGCAGCTGCCCTGCGGATCGGTCTCAATTGCAGAAGGATTGGAAAACTCGCTGCCATTATCTCCGAGCAGCACTTGAAATAGCTTGCGGAAGGGACCGGAACCTAAATCCAGATAAATCTGGTCGAAGATGTCGATGACAGACTGGGAGGTATTGGCGTCCCTGATAAATGCAAGCATGAGCTGTGGTATGGTAAAATGCAGTGTCAGAAGCACCTTGCCACCTTTTTTCCCTTCCACAGAGTCCATTTCGACGACCGGAAGGCCTGGATGCTTTTTCAGGAACTCCAGGAAGGCTTGATAAGTGCGCCCGATCCGGCACTTTTTATCCACCTTGAAAGAGTCCCTCTTTTTTCTGCGTTTTGCCATACGCACAACACGTGGCAGATCAAGGTTTTTAGCGGTAAAGATGCCGGCGGTCACATAATTGTACAAAGAGCGTTCATCCACCATGATTTCATCTGCATGGCTGGCGCATATATGGTGGAGTGACTGGCCTTTCATCAGGAGAGGGCTGATCAGGGAATCCAGTCTCAAAGCTTCCTCTTCGCTAAGCTGTATCCCCTGCCGGGATTCGGAACGGACTGCCTCATATTCCTTTTGTGCAAGGGATGCAGAATAGAGTCTTTTCTCTAAAGTGCAGGACGTTCGCTGTTCACAGCCGTTGCAGGCGTAGGGAGGCTTTGAAAGCCTCTGACATATTTCCTGACGATAGTCAGGGCATAGAGAAGAGCAGGGATGGGCACTGCAGAAGCCGCAGGCGCGATTGCACTTCAAGTTACCGCAGAGATGCCGGACCGTACAGTCTTTCCGAATGAGGCAGTTGTTGAAGCACTTCCCGTAACAGCCGCTTTTCCTGAATTGAATATGGTTTCTGACTTCCTTGGCAATAGTGGTTGGATCTTTGCCAAGCTCACGGCCGATCCTTTTAAAGGATTCTTTTTCCTGCAGCCTTTGCTCGATAATGATTCTTTCCGATAAAATCAGATGTCTGTTGTTCATAAGTACCTCCTAAAGAGGCGCCGCTTCAGACATCATAACTTTTTGAAAGACTGACTTCCATCCTTGACTTTGAAAAACTAATTTCCATACCGAATCCTGCAGGGGTGGAGTTTACTTTTTCAATTAAGGGATTTCACTCTATCTTCCTGTATTTCCCTAATAGACCTTGATATTTTTAATTTACTTTGATATAATTTAACAAATATATGAAATGATTTGTTAATTTTAACAAAGGTTGGTAAAAAATGATTCGTGCCGAACGTATTGAAAAGATCAAAAATCTTGCAAAAAGGCAAGATATTATCACATGGGAAGAGCTTCAGCGCTGCCTGAACGTGTCAAAAGCGACCGTACAGCGCGACGCTGATATTCTGTGCAACGCCAACGTTCTGAGAAAAACCCGGGGCGGCGTCATTTTCGTTCAGGAGCCTAATTCCCGCGAGCTTTCAAACGCAGCCAGAGAGATCACCAACAAAGAGGCAAAGCGGCAGATCGCCGCGGCAGCGTTGGAATTCGTACACAAGGATTCCTTTGTCATGATGGATTCCGGTTCAACGGTCCTGGAGCTTGTGCGCCAGATCCCGTCCGACACCCCATTGACCGCCATCACCTACTCCCTTGACACCGCCGTTGCTCTGGACAGCAAACCAAATATCGAGATATTTTTCACCGGCGGAAAGCTTCGCAAGGACTTCAGGGCCTGCCACGGCTACTTCGCGGAAAATATGCTCAGTCAGTTTCATGCCAGCGTCTGCTTTCTGGGCGCTGACGCGGTAAGCCTTGCTAACGGCATGAGCGAGCACAACATGTACGATGTGCGGCTCAAACAGATAATGATTGAAAACTCCTCCAAGGTCATCCTTCTTGCCGACCACTCAAAGTTCACCAGCAGCGCTTTCATACATGTGGCCCCTCTGGATCAGGTGGACGTGCTCATAACCGACGCGCATTTGGATGAGGCCACCCTGCAGGAAATGGGTAAATGCAAGATCAAAGTCATCGAGGTTTCGGAAAACTGAGCGTCAACCCGCAATACGCTCAAGATTCATTAATTATAATTATCCGCATCTAATTAAAAGATGCGGATAATTGCATCTTAAGGGCTGCGTAATAGCAAAATCGGGAAGATACAAGAAGCAATGGCAAAAAAAGACGCCTTGGTGTCAGAACCGAGGTCCAGATCCCAAGACGTCTTCGCATTTTTTACATACCCTTGGTTTCATCAGCCTGGACAGCTTCTCCAGTGCCATTGCTGAGCGGCTGCGCATTGAGCGCCGTCGTCATCATTTCCATCTGAGTATCGTGATCCATAGTCGCAATAACGGCGTCGATCTTCTCCTTCAGTTCCGTGTTGCCCTTTGCGATAGGAATACCGGCGCAGAGAGCGGAGAGCTCGACATCGAAGCCTTTGCCTTCGTCAAAGGTGACCCAAGTCAGATCCGGGTTGGACATGCATGCGGACTGCGCCTCCGAGAGGCCGGTGATGATGCCGTCAACCTTGCGGGAGTTAACAGCGACGAACAGCTCGGGAAGACCGCTGAGGCAGGGTTCGGCCTTAACATTGGGGATCTGCTGAACCAGCGGCTCCCAGATCGTCGCGATCTGAGTAGTGATCTTAGCGCCGTCAAAGTCCTTGATAGAGGTGGCGTCTACATAGGGGCTGTCCTTGCGGACGACCATGACGCAGCCGTTGTTCCAGTAGTAGTCAGAGAAATCAACAGACTTGAGTCTTTCCTCAGTAACGCCGAGGGTAGAGATGCAGCAGTCGAGCTTGCCGGAGACAACGCCGGGAATCAGGCCATCCCAGTCAGTCTTGATGATCTTGAGCTTCCATCCGTAGGTGTCGCAGATCTTGCGGGCGACCTGTACGTCATAACCGCAGACGTACTGGCTCGTGCCGTCAATGGGCCATGCGCCATTGGAATCATCATCCTGGGTCCAGCCGAAAGGAGCTGCGCTGCAGTTCATGCCGACGCGGAGCACATAGCCTTCGCCATAAACTTCTTCGCCCTTAGCCGGGG
>DLFX01000018.1:13586-19109 GCA_002482405.1 Firmicutes bacterium UBA7709
CGAGCAGACCTGCCAAAAATTTTTTTACGTTCTTCATTTTTTTCCTCCTTAAAATTTGATTTATTAGCGTTACGGAAGCCGGTGCATGAGCTCCTTATTGCTCACGTACAACTCCTCGTAAATATCCAAATAGCGCTGGTAAAGCGCATGATTATGTGTGTCAGGCATCACGGGCCGGCTTAAGGGCATTGCTTCCTTGAGCGCACGGAAATCCCTGAGGATCCCGCAGCCGATGGCAGCCATGCAGGCGTCACCGTAGCTGGCTGTCTGCCAATTTTCCACCACCTGGACCGGCATCCCTATAACGTCGGCAGCGATCTGCATCCAAACCGGATTCTTCGTGCCGCCGCCTGCGATAATAACGCTTTCCGGTGTCAAACCGTGGTTTTGGAACATCCGCATATGGGAACCGAGGGAATAGGCCACAGCTTCAAGCGCCGCACGGTTTATCTCTTTGCGTGTGTGGCTGCCGGAAAGGCCGAACATTACGCCCTTGGCATCCGGGTCGTTGATCGGACTGCGCTCTCCGTAAAAATACGGCAAAACTATGAGACCGCCGCTGCCCGGCGCAATCTCTGCCGCTTCTTCGGCCATGATTGAATAGGCATTCGGGCCCCCTGTCTTGGAAGCTTCGGCCTCTGTGCCGTAAAACACGTCGCGCACCCACTTTGTCAGAGTTCCTGCACAATTGGTGCCGCCTGTCGCAGCAAAGCTGCCCGGTATCGTAAAAGGATTGCTGCCCGGGAAATTATCCTTCGAGCAGGCGTCCATGTGCCCTTCCAAGCAATAGATATAGAACATGGTCGAGCCAAACTGGACAAACAGCGTTCCCGGCGTTACAAGTCCGCCCGCTATGGATTCCGCGGTGGAATCACCCGTGCCGACAATGACCGGTGTACCGGCCAGGAGTCCGCACTCTTCCTCCGCTTCAGCGGTAATACCGCCCGCGACGTCAGTTACATCGCCGATGGCTGCCATTTGATCGGCCCGGCAGAAGCGGGGGCCGTGCTCTTCGTTATATGTCCCGTCCTGCTTATAGATCGGACGAAAAGCCGCTTTTGCCAAGTAGCTGTCTATCGTATACTTCCCTGTCAGCTTTGCCGTCAAATAGGATGAGCCCGTCAGAAATTTGTATGTTCGCGCGTAGATATCCGGCTCGTTTTCCTTGATCCAGAGGATTTTGGAGGCAATATCGTCGGAGCGCGGAATGTGGCCAAACATTGCGGTCACGCCCTCTTCTCCCAATTCATTGACCAGTTCCTCGATCTGAGGACCGGAGCGCGCGTCGATTCCGTAGAGGATAGCCTTGCGCAGCGGCTTGCAGTTTTCATCCACCGCAATGCAGTCACAGCCCATCACGCTTGTTCCGACGCCTGCGATCCGTTCCGGTCCGACGCCGGCCTTTTCCATGAGGCCGCGGCTGATTTTACAAAAATCGGACCACCAGATTTCAGCATCCATTTCAAAATAATTCGGCTGCGGATTCTCCATTGCGTGGGGCACCGAAAAGTCCGCAACAGGGCGAAAGTTTCCGTCGATCAGCACGCCCTTTGACTCGTTTGTACCAATGTCCACTCCAAGCAACAGCTTGTCTGTCAGATTATCCATTTTCTTTCCAGCCTCCCGCTTTCGCCGCCGCTTACCGCCGTGCGATCTCCATGAATGATTTCACTTTCTCCAGATCGACGCGTCCGTCTNNCTTCAGGGCAGTTCCGGCACAGGCTCCGTCCGCCACTTTCAATATCTTTTCGATGGTATCGTGGCGGCAGCCCGTATTGCAGAACACCGGCACGTTTTTCTTCTTTGCCATAAGCGCGACTTCTTCAAGAAATTCCATGCTCGCTTCCTGTCCGGCTCCGGGGCCCGATACGCAAAGGCCTCCCATAAAGCCGCCCTGGCAAAGCCCGTTCACGACTTCTTCCGTCGTCTGATCGCCAAGCCGCGCGTCGCCTTCCGGATTAAGCTTGCAGAGAAGCTGGATCTCCGGATGACCAAGAGTGTATTTGAGCCGAACCATATCGCCATAGTTCACGCTGTGGAGCCCGTAAGCTCCGGTATATGCGCCGCCAAACGCGCTGCGTCCATAGGAAGCGCCCAGCGCCGCCGCCATTTTAATTGTCTCCTCCGGATTATAAACAACATTCACTCCAAACGGAATGCGAATATCCTTTTTCAAAGACCCGATCACTGCCGACATAGCCATAAGCGTCACCGTGCCGGTATTCGGCGTGATTGGAAAGCAATATTCATTGGCGATCAAGACGCCGTCCACTCCGCCATCCTGCAGCGCCTTGAGGTCTGCCGCCGCATGATCCATGATCGTGTCAAGGGAGCCGCAAAATGCCGGCTCACCGGGCAGCGCGTCCAGATGCAAAAGTGCGATAATCGGTTTATCAGTTCCAAATAGATCCTTTGTCCACATTGGTATCATCTCCTGTTCATTTTCTCTCTTTTTCAGTCCTTATCCGCGTACACGGCCCTATGCTTCGAGTATCAGTCTTTCATATAGCCGCGCAAGATGCGGTATGACTGCTCGTCCGCTTTCGCCGGATCATCGTAATATCGGCCGTCCGTGATCTCCTGTGTTAATGCGCCTTGATAATTGTTGGCCTTGATGACCGCCATATAGCCGTCCAGGGAACGGTCTCCGTCGCCCCAAGCCAAATGAAAATAAGGTGTTCCGTCCACGAAATGCATATGTACGATCTCGCTGCCGAAGGTATGGAACCATTCTTCCATGCTCTCTCCGGCCACTGCCATTGCACAGGTGTCGATCATCGGCTTGATGTTATCGCAGTCCAATTCTTTCAGATACTGTTCCAACGTTGGCAGGTTGTTTACCAAATTGGATTCTGCCGACCGCAAGCTCTCCATCACCAGCGTCAGACCAAGCTTTTTTGCCTCTTTGCAGTACCATTCCATAAAATCGAGGCTCCGTTTCCAGGCTTCCTCACGGGGCTCGTCCAAAAGCCCCCAGCCGGAATGACAGGCCACCTGCCGGCAGTCCAGATCGGCCGCCAGCTGCAGCGCATGACGGAAATACCTCTTGCCCTGATCAATCTTTTCCGCACCGGCTGCCGCATACTGCCAGGGCCCCATGCAGTTATCAGGCGTAACGCAGACCACTCGCAATCCCGAATCCCGAATCGTCTGTATAAACTCCGCCCGGTCCCCAATGCCTTCCGCCGTCATCTGCACATGGGGCGCCGCGCAAAAGAGCTCGATGCTCTGGTACCCGGCCCGCTTCTGCGACTCAAGCATATACTTCAAGGAATAATAATGATAATGTATGCCCATTGCCGCCGGCTGTTCCGGCGAAATTATCTTCTCTGCCATTTATCCGCCTCCTCCGAAATTCTGATCGTTCCGGCCGCATCAGAACGGCCTGCAGCCTTAACCCTGACGATACCGGCTGAGGAATTCCTTCGTTCTTTCTTTCTGCGGATTATTGAAAACCTGGTCCGGCGTTCCCTGTTCCAAAATGATACCGTCGTCCATGAAAACGACGCGGCTGGAGATCTCCTTGGCAAACATCATTTCATGAGTCACGATCACCATAGTGATCCCCGATTCCGCAAGAGAACGAATGACCTCAAGGACCTCGCCCACCATCTCCGGGTCAAGGGCCGAAGTCGGCTCGTCAAACATCAGCAGATCCGGCTGCATACAAAGCGCACGCGCGATCGCAACACGCTGCTTCTGACCGCCCGAAAGCTGAGACGGACGCGCATTGCGATAGGCGCCCATGCCGACGACTTTAAGATATTTCCGTGCCAGCGCCTCTGCTTCCTGCCTGCTTTTCTTACCGACGATCTGAACTCCGATCATGCAGTTCTTGAGGGCGCTCATATTCGCGAAAAGATTGAATGACTGAAACACCATGCCGACTCTTGAACGGAAGTAGTTCTTATCCTTGGGCCGATATGATACCGGCGTTCCCTCGAAAACGATCTCGCCGCCGCTGGGCGTTTCCAGCATATTGATACAGCGCAGAAGTGTCGACTTTCCGGAACCAGAGGAGCCGATCACGCTGATGACCTCGCCCTTCTCAACTTCAAAGTCGATATCCTTCAGCACCTGATGAGTGCCGAAGCTCTTTTCCAAATGCTTTACCCGTAAAATCGGTTCACTCATGACTCAGTTACCTCCTCTTCGTCTTCCTCATCTAAAATCAACTCATAGTTTCGAGAGCCCTCCAGTACACGTCCCAGGACTTGCAGCAAGCGAGACATTGTAAAGGTAAGAACGAAATAGATGGCACAAATAATGAGATAGGTCTCAAAGAATTTGTAATAAGTGCCCGCAACGCTCTTGGCGGCGAAATACAGCTCCGTGACCGCAATGACGTTGAGCACCGAGGTGTCCTTGATGGCAGAGATAAAGGTATTGCCGATCTGAGGGATAAGGTTTTTAAAAGCTTGAGGCATGATCACATGGTACATGATCTGCGCATAGCTCATACCCACGGCCTGTCCGCCTTCGATCTGCCCCGGATCGATGCCGCTGATAGCGCCGCGCACGGATTCGGACATGTAAGCTCCGATATTCAAAGCGAGCACCAGCACACCGGCGGAAAATGACGGGATGTCGATGCCCCAAAGTGACATAGTACCGTAATAGACGACGGTTGCCTGCACCATCATAGGCGTTCCGCGGAAGATCTCCACATAAACTGCCAGAATCGCTTTCAGCGCCGACATCAATCCGCGTGAAGCAAGAGGCGCACCTTGATCCACGACAACGCTGCGGACGACGCCGACTACAAAGCCGATCAAACACCCCAGAATCGTACCGATGATTGCAAGCTCCAGCGTGACCCCAAGCCCCCGAAGAAAGTCAAAAAAATATTTTTCTACGAGAAATGCGACCCATCCAAAAAATGTTGTTGGCATGTTCATTTTGATACTCTCCTCTCAAATTCTGCGTTTTCTAAAGAGATAGCTATAAACCAATAGTGTATTGTTCAAAAAATTCAATTTCGACTCAATTCGATTTAATTATTTATCATATTACGCCAAATCGCTGAATCTGTCAATCTGATTTGAGGCTAAAAACTGCAAAAAACTGCAAAATAATTCAAACCAAACAACATTATATGTCAATATGGACAAAGAGAACAAATAAAAAATATTATGTCAGGTACTTGACATTAAATTAGTCAGGTGCTATACTAATCTAAAAGTCAGGTACTTGACCTGACTGATATGAATGATATCAGGAGGATATAACAATGAGTGAAATTAAAGATACGATCAACGGACAGCTGCAACAGCTTCAAATGCTCATGCACCGTACAATGTTCAGCCATTTTGGCAAAGCGCACAATCCCCACAGGGGGCAAGGCCGGGTGCTGGCAATCCTCAAATTGAAGCCCGTAATCAGCCAAAAAGANNNNCTGACCTATTTGCTCAATATGAGCAAGCAATCAGTTGCAGAGTTGGTTACAAAGCTGGAAAAAAACGGCTATATAACCCGTGAACCCTCGGAGGACGACAAGCGTGTTATGACGATCCGGCTGACTGA
>DLFX01000018.1:19126-20083 GCA_002482405.1 Firmicutes bacterium UBA7709
ATGAGGGCGAGCCGGACGCTTTGGACGCCCTTGACTGCCTGAATGACGAGGAGCTCTCCGCTTTAAGCGAATACCTAGGGCGAATCATCCGGCAATATGAGGAGCAATTCCCTGACGAAGATTTCGAGGAGCGCCGCAAGTACATGGAAAAATTCATGTCGTCTTACGGGCACGGTTATGAACATTGGCAACACGCCGGTTGCGGCTTTGGCGGGCATGGGCATGATTCCGAGCATTTCAGAGGGCATGGGCACGATTCCGAACATTTCAGGGGACATGGGCACTGCCCGGCCGGAATGGGGCATTCACCGTTCAAAAAAGGGGGATTTGAAAATGACGAGGACGACGAGTAAAAACCCGCCCGTGCGGGGCAATGGCAATAGAATGGTATGGATCAATGAAAAGCCGTGAATCAGCGGAAACCTACCTGAAGTCCATTTTCCTATTGCGCCAGAAGCTTGGCTGCGTCCGCTCTATCGACGTTGCAAATGAGCTTGACGTATCAAAACCGAGCGTCAGCGTTGCCGTAAAGAAGCTTTGCAATGAAGGATTGCTAACGATGGACTGTGACCGCAATCTCATTCTGACAGAGAGCGGATTGGAATATGCCGCCTCCATATTTGAACGCCATGTAGTAATTGAAAACTTTCTAACGGATATCCTGGATGTTGGAAAAGAGAACGCGCACAAAGACGCTTGCCGTTTAGAACATTTCGTGAGCCCGGAGACATTCAGTAAAATCAAAGAAACCTACGGCGAAAAAACAAAGTCCGATAGGTAGACGGCGGTTTTAAAAGTTAAAACCGCCGTATTTTCGTCATATACCAAGGGCTATCCTTTAAAGATCACCGTAAAGGTCGATCCCTTTCCCAGCTCGCTCTCCACCTTGATCTCAGCCTCAAACAGCGCCGCGATGTGCTTTACGATGGCCAGGCCCAAACCCGTGCCGCCCACCTT
>DLFX01000018.1:20170-20297 GCA_002482405.1 Firmicutes bacterium UBA7709
GCCCTGATGGAAACGGTTCCGCCGTCGTGGGAATACTTTACGGCGTTTTCGATCAGATTGACCATGAGCTGTTTGAACCGGTCGGCATTCCCTCCGATATATATTTCATACTCGAAAAAGGTAGTGA
>DLFX01000334.1:0-1263 GCA_002482405.1 Firmicutes bacterium UBA7709
CCACAGCGCACCGGTGATGGCGATGGAAGTCAACGTCTTGCCGGTGCCGGTAGGCCCATTTCCATTAGGAGAGCAGCGCCCTTACCCGTGGAAACGTTCATCTGCATCACCTCCCCGGCTTGCCGCGTCTTCGTCCAGGGCATCGAAAAGGCCAAGTACAAAGAGGAATGCAGCGATCTGGTGTTCATAGAGCTTCACCCGGACTGGGGGAGCCACGTTTTCTTTCGTACTCATGGCCGCGTCGTCTCCGGCTGCTCGGCAATGTTCACCGAGTCCACCGATCCGCCCGGCATGAGTACCACGACGCTGTGCCGCTTCCCGAAAAGCAGCCGCCACAGCCACGCGGATAGCGGGCGTGTCCGGCACTCCAGAATCGGGCCGGTGTGATCGCGGCCCTTCAGGTCGATTCGGATGCTGTGTCTCATATGGGATTCCATCCTTTCCGGAGGGCGATTATTTGTCCCTCCACCCATAGGCCACGAGAAATGAAAAATATAAGGGTGGATCACAAGATTTTTTTCAGCCTTTTCAGCGCGGCGGCAAATTGCTGTGATACCGCGGGCTGGGAAATGCCCACTTGTTGGGCATATTGGCTTATTGACACACCATTCCAGAAAAGCGCGCGGAGCAGTGCCTGCTGTTTCGGAGTTAGTTGCTTCAATGCAAGGCGAAGGCATTCTTCGTCCGGCTCGCCCTCAAACAAGGCTTGTAGACTTTCATCATCGACGGCCAGGCAATCCGCGCCGCCGTCTTTGTTTGTGTCCAGGGGCACGTGCCGCCTCGTGTTGGCATGGTCATTGTTGTATTCCAGCCGATCCTCGTTTTTCAGAAGCGCCTCCAATTCCGCCGATACCTCGATTCCGACCGATTCCCCCGTGGCAAACCTGTACGTGTACTTCATCTGGCTCTGCTCCTTTCGTTGGTGGAGCAAAGCCGTATCAGCGGGCATAAAAAACCGGAGCAAGCCAATAACGGCTTTACTCCGGTCTGGTGTAGCTGCAAGGACGGTGAATTGCCTTGGCCCAAAGTGACTCAGTCAGTAAAACGATCGCCTATTCGGCCACGCGCTTAACCTTGCGACATGTGCGAGATAGGTCTTTTTATGCAGTTACTCGGTTCATGGTTATCATTTGTGGCATTTCCCTGTTTATCTGCCTGCGCACCGTTTACCTATTCAGCCATGCGCTTTGATCTTGCGACACGTGAGAGGTAGGCCTTTTTATGTGCGGTTACCCGGTTTGTGGTCTTCGTTTGTGTGTTGGC
>DLFX01000334.1:1304-3476 GCA_002482405.1 Firmicutes bacterium UBA7709
ACAGGTAACAAGTGACTCGCTGCCATGTCCTTCTATTACGGTGAAGCCTTTTTTACAATAAGGACAAAAGTAAATGTTTATATCCATGAACTGCCTCCATTCCTGCGTATTGCCTGGGTGTTTCACCCTCTCCTTTCGTGTCTCAGGCAGCCCCGGAGTGCCTTTGTCTTTGGCTCGGAATCACGCTCGGTATCTCTAATAAACCATGGAAAGTATTACATGCTCCGTGGCATCACCAGCTCTCTTGACGCGAATGTGGCTTCGTGTTATAGTAGAGTTATGGGCAGGTTCACTTCGTACATCTGGATTATAGCGAAGTGAACTGCGCATGTCAAGCACGAAAGGTGAATATATATTCGCAAGAACGGAGGCAAATTATGGAATTTGGAGATAGACTGCAAAAGGCGCGCCGGGATGCAGGCATGACGCAGGCCAAGTTGGCAAAAACGGTCGGCGTCTCTACGCGAAGCATTCAAGCATATGAATTGAATCGGAGTGTTCCGCGCTCGTATGAAATGTATCTCAAGTTGGCAAATGCTCTGTCCGTCACGCCTGAGTATCTATCCGCAATTGGGGAGAAGGAAATAGATACCGAATCCTTCCTGGAAACTGCGCAAGCCAAGTATGGCAAACACGGGAAGGCACAGGCCAAAGCCATTCTTGAGCAGGCGTCGGCATTGTTTGCGGGCGGAGAACTCACGGAGGAAGATGAGCTCATATTCATGCACGAGATGCAGGAACTTTATTTCCAGGCAAAGGTTGCCGCCAAGAAATATACGCCCAAGAAGTACTTAAATCCGGATGATGCATGAATGTCTGGGTGGAATTTGCATGAGGCAAGGGGAATGCATTTGTGATTAGTCGTATTCATGCTATAGTAAATTCTTTACGAAGTAAATACGGGACGTCGGACCCGTTTGAACTCATAGATGCCCTTGGCATCAATTTGGGCTACACGGGGGCTTCCCGCCTCAAAGGTTATTATGTTGTTCAGAACCGGGAGCGGTTCATTCGCATCAATTCCAATTTAAGCGTAAGAGATCAATATGGCGTCGCTTCCCATGAACTTGGTCATGATCGGCTGCATCAAGAAATAGCCCGTGTCTATCCGCTTCGCGACATTTCATTATTTTCAATGAAATCAAAATGTGAGCATCAGGCTAATCTGTTTGCAGCGGAGCTGTTGGTCATGGATCAAGATGTATTGGATTGTATGGCCGATGAGATGGATTACATGGCTATGTGCCGCACGCTTGAGATCGACCCTGACCTTATGGCATTTAAGGTATATTCCATGCTACAGCGTGGCCATCGCGTGAATGTGCCTCAAAACATTAATAGTGGATTTCTTAAGATATGGAAGTAAAGATCCTGACCGGAGGTGCGGTATGGACATAAAGGACAAATCACAAGATGTCGTGTACCCTGCGATACGAGAGCCGATGACGAGTGAGGAAATGCGGTTCGCCTTGGGCAAAGAGGGCGAGTGGATCACCAAATGGTTTATCAGGCAGGAGCGTACGCTTTGGGGAGACAAGGTTGCAGCTGAATGTCAAGATTTGGTTGATAAACTTCTTACTCATGCAGGTGCTGCAACCAACCTGACTGTCGATAAAATACACGAGGTTCTTACATTCCTGCTAGTTGAATATCACCATACTAACATAATAATGCATCAAGATCAGATCCTCCAAAAATACCGACATGTGGTTGAGGAAGTAAAACGAATACGGGATGAAAGAAAAAAGATTAAGCCTACATAATTTGGACGGGCTTTTTGTCTTTCCGATCGCAAACCCATTTTTTGCTGAGTGTCAAAGGCACAGGCAGTCGATACCAATACAGTAGATGCTTTCTTTGGACACTTTCCAGCTTGATATGTTCAATATGCACAACGAGAACATTATCATAACAAAAGAACAGCGGGAAGCCATGCTGGAGCGGGTGGAAGTGCTCCAGAAGGTGAAGGCANNAAACTGTTCCTGGCAACCAGTCAGCAGGTGGCGAGCTTCTTTGAAGTGGAGCTCAGCGCTGTGCAGAAGTGTTACAGCGCAACAAGGAGGAACTGGATGCTAACGGCGTGCTGACGTACAAAGCCGCAGACATAGAACGACTGCTTGGACAAGATGTCCAGGCTGTCGATGCCAGAGGAAAACGTATCTTCTGTGTCGG
>DLFX01000090.1 GCA_002482405.1 Firmicutes bacterium UBA7709
TACAGTGGAAAAGGTAGACGACCAATACGTCGTAACTGTCAATGAAAGCAGCGCGCCGCGGCTTACCATCAGCACCTATTATCAAAAGATGCTGATCGATTCCGACAAGGAATCCAACATTTCAAAGTTTTTGACCGGGAGATTGAATTCGGCGCTCTGGCTCATCAAGAGCATAGAACAGAGAAGGCAGACGATCTATAACGTAGTCAGCGCGGTTGTCAAATATCAGATCGATTTTTTCGAAAAAGGTCCGAAGCATTTAAAAACGCTGACCTTGAAGCAGATCGCCGATGAGGTGGGCATCCACGAGTCGACGGTCAGCCGCTCCATCAACGGGAAATACATGCAGAGCCCCCGGGGCATATTTGAAATCAAATATTTCTTCACCAGCGGTGTTTCAGGCAACAGCGGAGAGGGTATTGCATCAGAAAGTATAAAAACCTTTATCAGGGAAATAGTAGAAAATGAAGATCCGAAAGCGCCGCTTTCCGACCAGGCCATGGTGGAAATGCTGGCAGAAAGAGGGATCGACATTTCAAGAAGGACGGTAGCTAAATACAGAGATGAAATGAATCTGCCGTCTTCGTCGAAACGGAAACGGTTTTAGCTCGCATGATGCGGCTGCCGCCGGACTTGTTAACTCAGTATCCACATAATTAAAATTATATATTTAGGAGGAATCACTATGAAAACAAAAGTTGGAATTAACGGATTTGGAAGAATCGGCAGAAATGCATTTAAAGCTGCATTGGCCAAAAACGCGGATTTTGAAATAGTAGCCATTAACGATATCACCAATCCCGCTACGTTAGCGCATCTTTTGAAATATGACAGCTGTTTCGGCCATTTTGACGGAACCGTTGAAGCGAAGGCGGATGCCATCGTCGTAAATGGAAAGGAAGTTAAGATCCTTGCGGTAAGAAACCCTGAAGAGCTTCCCTGGAAGGAAATGGGCGTCGAAGTCGTTCTGGAATCCACAGGACTCTTCACAAAGAAGGCCGACGCGGAAAAGCATATCAAGGCAGGCGCAAAGAAGGTCATCATTTCCGCTCCTGCGACGGATGAGGACATCACCATCGTAATGGGCGTCAACGAGGACAAGTATGATCCCAAGAACCATCACGTTTTATCCAACGCATCCTGCACCACCAACTGCCTGGCTCCCTTTGCCAAGGTCATCGATGAGGAGTTCGGAATTGAGAGAGGTCTCATGACGACCATCCATTCCTACACAAACGATCAGAGAATTCTGGACCTGCCCCACTCCGATTTAAGAAGAGCGAGAGCTGCGGCCCTTTCCATCATCCCCACCACCACAGGCGCGGCAAAGGCGGTATCCCTGGTGCTTCCACAGCTCAAGGGCAAGCTCAACGGCATGGCGATGCGCGTGCCGACTCCGGCCGTATCCGTTGTGGATATCGTATTTGAGTTGAAAAAGAACGCGACGAAGGAAGAGGTCAACGCCGCTTTAAAGAAGGCGTCGGAAGGTCCCATGAAGGGAATCCTCGGATATACCGAAGAGCCCCTCGTATCCATCGACTTCAAGGGAGACGCAAGATCCTCCATCATAGACGCATTGTCCACCATGGTTCTGGAAGACAACATGGTCAAGGTCGTTTCCTGGTATGACAATGAATGGGGTTATTCCAACAGAGCGGTTGATCTGATGGAATATGTAATAAAGAAAGGTCTGTAAGAAGATGAAGAAGACAGTCAGAGACATCGATGTAAGGGGCAAAAGAGTAATCGTCCGCTGTGATTTCAACGTTCCGCAGGACAGTGAAGGCAAGATCACAGACGATATCCGCATTACCAGCGCCCTCCCTACGGTCAGCTATCTGATCGAACAAGGGGCTAAGGTGATTCTCATGTCTCATCTTGGCAGGCCTGACGGCGAAGCAAACATGAAGTACACCCTTAAGCCTGTCGCAGACAGACTTTCCGAGCTGCTTGGAAAGAGTGTTACGTTCATCAGCGCGCCTTCCGTGGTCAACGAAGAAGTATCAAAGGCAGCCGCAGCGCTGAAAGACGGAGATGTGATGCTTCTGGAAAACGTGAGATTCCGCAAGGAGGAGACGAAGAACGGCGCCGACTTCTCAAAAGAGCTTGCCGGCCTTGCCGACATCTTTGTAAACGACGCTTTTGGAACGGCTCACAGAGCCCATTCCTCCACTGCGGGAATCGCGGGTTATCTGCCCGCCGTATCGGGCTTCCTTATTGAAAAAGAAGTCAAATTCCTCGGCGGCGCGGTAGAATCTCCGAAACGGCCTTTCGTCGCCATTCTGGGCGGCGCGAAGGTGGCGGATAAGATCCCCGTCATCGAAAACCTGCTGACCAAGGTGGATACGCTGATTATCGGCGGAGGCATGGCCTACACTTTCCTGAAGTCAAAGGGTTATGAGATCGGCAATTCCATTCTGGACGCAGAGCGGGTCGATTACGCCGGTTCCCTTATTAAAAAGGCGGAGGAAAAAGGCGTGAAGCTGCTGCTTCCCCTGGACATCGTCGCCGCGAAGGAATTCAGCAACGACGTGGAGACGAAGGAGTTTGACGCCGACAAGATCCCGCAGGATTGGATGGGTCTGGATATCGGACAGAAGACCATCGCGCTGTTTTGCGGCGAATTGAAAAAGGCCGGGACCATCATCTGGAACGGGCCGGTGGGCGTGTTTGAAATGTCCAGCTTTGCCAAGGGCACCATTGAAGTCGCAAAGGCTTTGGCGGAAAGCGGCGCGGTGACCATCATAGGCGGGGGAGATTCCGCCGCCGCGGTGGAACAGTTCGGTCTGGCGGATAAAATGACACATATTTCTACCGGAGGCGGANNATCCCTGGAATTCCTGGAAGGAAAGGAACTGCCCGGCATCGCGGTATTGCAGGACAAATAGTATTTGGCATTGCGCAGGAAATTAGCATCGCGCAAGCAAGAGAGGTAACGGCTATGAGAAAACCATTTATCATGGGCAACTGGAAAATGTTTAAAACGACCGAAGAAGCGGTTGCTTTTGCGGAAGAATTCAGGAAATTATATCAGACGTCGGACGTGCAGGCAGGAGTCTGCGCCCCGTTTACACAGCTGGCCGCTTTGAAGGAAGCGTTTAAGGGTACGGATGTAAAAGTCGGAGCCCAGAACATGCATTTTGCGGAAAACGGCGCGTATACCGGCGAGATTTCAGCGGATATGCTCAACGAACTCAGCATTGAATACTGTATCATCGGACATTCGGAACGGCGGCAGTATTTCAATGAAACAGACGAGACCGTAAACCAAAAGCTCCACACAGCCTTCAAGCATCATATCACTCCGATCCTCTGCGTTGGCGAGGTATTGGAGGAAAGAGACGCGGGAAAGGCCTTTGACGTTGTAAAAACTCAGACGGTGGCTGCGTTAAAGGATCTGACGGCGGATCAGACCGCCTCTATGATCATCGCATACGAACCGGTTTGGGCCATCGGAACCGGCAGGACCGCGACTCCCGAGCAGGCGAATGAAATGTGCGGCTACATCAGAAAGGTCGTAGAGGAACTTTATGGAGACGAGGTTTCGGAGCAGGTGATCATCCAGTACGGAGGCAGCGTGAAACCTTCCAACGCTTCCGAGCTGATGAATATGGAAGAAATCGACGGAGCCCTTGTAGGAGGAGCCAGCCTGGTACCTGCAGACTTCATCGAAATCGTTAATTTTTAAATTTGCGCAGCAATGCGGAATTTTAACAAGCAAGAGGAGGATTGGATATGTCGTATATAGAAGATGTAATCGCGCGGGAAGTGCTCGATTCCAGAGGAAATCCGACCATCGAGGTCGAGGTTTACCTGGAGGACGGAAGCATGGGCAGCGCCATCGTTCCTTCCGGCGCTTCAACGGGTATCTATGAAGCCGTTGAACTGCGGGACGGGGATAAGAGCAGATACCTCGGCAAGGGCGTGCAGACAGCTGTGGACAATGTCAACGATATCATAGCGGAAGAAATCATCGGTCTGAATGTCTTTGACCAGGTCGGTCTCGACAAGGCCCTCATCGAGCTCGACGGCACCGAAAACAAAGGCAAGCTGGGAGCCAACGCCATTCTGGGCGTGTCCCTTGCGGCAGCCCACGCCGCGGCAAATTGTCTCGGCCTTCCGCTGTTCCAGTATATCGGCGGAGTAAACGCCAAGCTTTTGCCGGTTCCGATGATGAACATCCT
>DLFX01000295.1 GCA_002482405.1 Firmicutes bacterium UBA7709
AGATGGGAAAAGAAAAGCTTGCAACGCTGTCCATTACTGAAGAGTTTGCCTCCAAGATCAAAGCGGATAATCAAAAAGACCGGCTGATGAAATGGGCCCCTGTCATTGTGCTGGTTGTGCTGTTTCTTGTGTTTTCCGCCATACTCAGAGGATCCTTCGCCAGCGGGAGCAACCTTGTGGCGATATTGAACCAGTGGGCAATTCCGCTGCTGGTTGCCCTTGGTCTGACATTTGTAATCATGCTGGGCAGTATCGACCTGTCCATTGACGGAACTGTGGGGATGGCAGGCTCCCTGGCGGCGGTCTTTGTGATGAACAGCCGCAATTCTAACGACATGGGGATATGGGGACTGATTCTCGCGGTATTATGCAGTGTTGCAGTTGGATTTATTATCGGAACGATTCACGTAAAATTAAAAATACCATCCTTTATGGTCAGCTTCGCTTTCATGAATATTTGCGCCGGAATCGGCTTGCTTTCTTACGGCGGCAAACCGCCGACAATCAAAGATGAATTTATCGCCTCAATTGCAAAGTCCAGCTTTCTTGGAATTCCCATCATCACATGGGTTGCACTTGCGGTTTTTATGATATGTCTGTACATACAGGAATGCACTCCTTTTGGCCGTCACATCTACGCGGTGGGGACGGATGAAACGATACCGAAAGCGGTGGGTATCAACGTCAACAAAGTAAAGATCAAGGTGTTTACCTTGGCGGGCTTCTGTTTCGGAGTAGCGGGCGTTTTAGGCGCGATCCGGCTGGGCCAGGGCCAGGTTGCCATCGGAGACGGACTGATGTTTCCGGCCAACGCGGCGGTGGTTATCGGAGGAACCGCTCTTACGGGCGGTAAAGGCGGAGTGGTGAATACAGTAGTAGGTACTTTAATTATGACTGTGCTCTTTAACGGGCTGACGATGATGGGAGTGAATCCCTACATTAAGACCGGAGTTCAGGGGCTGATCATTCTGATCGCGGTGGCATTGACGGTAAAACACGGATCCACAGTGATCAGCAAATAGGGCCGGAGGGATGGAAATGGAAGAGAAAAAATTACTTTTTAGCGCAAAAGACATCACCAAATCCTTTCATGGCACCCAAGCCCTAAAAGGCGTTGATCTGGACGTCTACGAAGGAGAGGTCATCGGGCTTGTGGGCGAGAACGGAGCCGGAAAATCCACCTTGCTGAAAATCATCATAGGGGTTCAGCCTCCGTCGTCCGGCGAGATGTTCATGTATGGAAAGAAGTTTGAGCCCAAAACGCCTCTGGAGGCCAATGCGGCAGGGGTTGGAATGGTTTATCAGGAACAGTCGCTGATCACCAATCTGTCGGTGGGACAAAACGTTTTCTTCGGACATGAAAGGGATTTCGTCCGGCTTGGGTTTGTCAACTGGAGAAAGATGTACGCGGAGGCCCAGAAGGTGCTGGACGCTGTGGGCAGCGGACAGATCAACCCCCGCAAAAAGGTCATCGATCTGAACTTTGCCACAAGGCAGATGATTGAGATCGCAAAGGTAGTAAATGTTACGAAAGCAGCGAACTGTGCGGGTAAATGTCTGATCCTTTTAGACGAACCTACTTCCGTGTTGAATGAAGGGGAGGTAAAGGTGCTGTTTGAAGAGATCAGAAAGCTGAAGAACCAGGGACATTCCGTCATATTTGTCTCCCACCGGCTGGACGAAGTGCTGGAGATTTCAGACCGGATATATGTTTACAAGGACGGTTCCAACGCGGGAAACATGCCCATCGAGGAAGCCTCTGAAACAAAGCTGTACGAAATGATGGTGGGACATGAAAGCTCTTCGGAGTATTACAAGCTTGACAAACAGATTACTCCCGAGGATGAAGTCGTGTTGGAAGTCAAGGACCTTGGCCTGTGGGGGCGGTTCAAACACTGCGATTTTAAGCTTCACAAGGGTGAGATCCTGGGCTTTTGCGGTGTCGTCGGCTCCGGAAAGGAAGAAATCTGCTCCGTTCTTTGCGGAGATGAAAAGCCTACCTCCGGAGAGGTTCTCGTCAAAGGAAAACCCGTTCACTATACCGAACCGTCCCAGGCTTTAAGAGATGGAACGCTTCTGATCCCGAAGGAAAGAATGTTCGAGGGCATTGTGAGGGGCCTGCCTGTGGAAGACAACATTGCGATGTCCAATACGAAACAATTGAAAAACAAAAAAGGGTTGGTATCTAAAAAGGCGATATCGGATCAGGCCGAAAAATACATAAAGCTTCTCAATATCAAGACCAGAGGAAAGGATGAACTGGTGATCCAGCTGTCCGGCGGAAACCAGCAGAAGGTCGTATTTGCCAGGGCCATCGCTTCCCAGGCGGATATCCTGATCCTGAATCATCCGACCCGCGGAGTCGACGTAGGAGCGAAGGAAGAGATCTACACCCTGATCCGTGAAATGGTTGCGGAAGGCAAGTCGGTTATCTTGCTTGGAGATACATTGGACGAATGCATCAGCATGAGCAACCGTGTTTTTGTTATGAAGGATGGTCTGATAACCGGGGAATTCAACGCGGCGGCGGATTCGAAGCCGAGCCAGGTTCAGATCGTCAGTATGATGGTATAGGCGGTGAAAAAATGAAGATAAACAAAGATAACTTTGCTGTGTATTTCAGTATTTCGATCATTGTAATCCTTACCGTTGTCTTTACATCCTTGGAGAGCAGTTTCCTGGGCTACGCCAATATCAGCAATCTGTTAAGCGATACGGCGCCGCTGATGATCATGGCGGCCGGCATGACGCCGATCCTGCTCCTCGGATCCATTGACTTGTCTGTCGGTTCCATGTGTTCCGTCGCCAATGTGCTGGCCTTGAGCATCGTTATGCAGTTCAAGGGCACGGCGGTGCCCTTCGGCGTCATTATGCTCGTGTCATTTGCCTCCACCATGCTGTTTTCAGTGGGCGCCGGCATGCTGCTGGGCGTGATCCATGTGAAACTGAAAATACCCTCTTTCATCGCGTCCCTGGCGTTTCTGTCCATCTGGAGCTCCGTGGCGCTGCTGATATCCAACGCTCCGGTTTCCATACCGAAGGTGTTGTGGGGTACGATCGACTGGTATAAGCTGTCCCTGGGACCCCTTGGACTGCCGCTGATCATTGCCCTTGTTCTGATCGTTGCTTACTATATTCTGCTGACCAGAACTTCCTTCGGAAAGGGGATCTATGCGATCGGCGGAAACGAAAGAGCCGCCCGCATCGCCGGAATTTCCGTTGATAGAATCAAGATCGCGGTATTTGCGATCAATGGATTCTGCGCATCGGCAGGGGCCATCCTGCTGATGGCAAAAGCGAAAAGCTCAGCCCCTACGGTGGGTGAATCCTTTACATTGATGGTCATTTCCGCGGTCGTACTCGGCGGGACGTCGCTGATCGGCGGAAAAGGCAGCATTTTAGGCACGATATTGGGCGTATTTACCGTCGCCATGATCAAGAACGGTATGAATATCGTAGGCGTCGACGTATTCTGGCAGAAAGTCGTCTTTGGGGCGATCATTCTCATCGCCATCGCAATCAATACGGACCGGTCGTCGAGAAGCTTTGTCGTGAAGTAGCAAGGGGGAAGGATCGATGATAAAAAATCGCAGACATTCTCATATTGGCCTGGGTACCCCGGATATAGAAGCCACATCGAACTGGTACACGGATGTTTTGGGGTTTGAGCTGATCGGCGATTTCAAAGCGCCTGACGGAACTCCCATCAAGTTTCTGAAAAACAGGGATGTGGTTTATGAGATGTATCAGGACGATTCCATTGCCCCGGAGGCGGTGGGGAAAATCGACCATTATTCCTTTGAGTCACGGGACATTGAAGCGGACTACGATTACTGCGTGAAGCAGGGATACCGGATCATAACCGACGCAATAGAAGGAATCCCAACCTTGTGGGAGCATGGCGTGAGGTACTTTAAAATCGCCAGCCCTACAGGAGAAGATATTGAGTTTTGTCAAATATTATAGTGCCCTGCAGCGCCTGAAAAGCCTGAAAAGCTTACATCCAGGCGTCACAGACGCCTAACGGCTTTGCAGAAGGAGGGAAACAGATGGATGCTATTACGCTGAACAATAATCTGAAGATACCGAAGTTAGGATTCGGTGTCTTTCAGACCCCTGAGGGGAAACAGACGGAAGATGCGGTGAAATGGGCTTTGGAAGCCGGATACCGGCATATAGACACCGCTATGATTTACGGAAATGAGGGCAGCGTCGGAAAGGCAATGGAGGAAAGCGGAATCCCGAGGAAGGATATCTTTCTGACCACGAAACTGTGGAATGAGAACATCCGCCAGAGCAATACGGCCCAGGCCTTTGAGGACAGCCTGAACAGGCTGCGTACAGATTATCTGGACTTATATCTCATTCACTGGCCGGCGGACGGATTTGAAAAGGCCTGGATCGAAATGGAGAAGATCTATGCCTCCGGCAGAGCGAAGGCGATTGGAGTATCCAACTTCCAGCCTCGCCATCTGGAAGCGATNNTTGCCCGGCTGTGAACCAAATAGAATCAAATCCATATTTCCGCAATCAGGATGTGATCGATTACTGCAAGGACCGCGGGATCACCGTTACGGTGTGGAGCCCCCTTGGAGGAACCGGCGGAAACATTCTCGAGGATGCAGTCCTGCGGGAACTCTCTGAAAAATACGGAAAGTCCCAGGCCCAGGTCGTCATCAGGTGGCACCTGCAGCGGGATGTTGTTGTAATACCTAAATCCCTGCATCAAAAGCGGATCATAGATAATTTCGACGTCTTTGATTTTGAACTCAGCAAAGAAGAC
>DLFX01000188.1:0-3700 GCA_002482405.1 Firmicutes bacterium UBA7709
CGCATGATCTCTTCCCCTTTGATGCAGTGCTGCTCCGGATACATTTCGAAATCCAGGTCGTGGAGCAGACCGACGATCCCCCAGAACTCCTCTTCTTCTCCATATCCCAGGAGCTTTGCAAAATACTTCATGACCCCTTCCACGATGAGGGCGTGCTTCAGATGAAACGAGTCCTTGTTATATTCGTTCAAGAGCGCCCAGGCTTCCGCCCTGGTGATTTCCTTTCCTTTTTCCGCCATATTTTCTGCCACTTACAATACCTCCGATTCAGTTAAATCTTCTACCAATACTTCCATGATTCCTCCGCAGACCATTCCTTCGCTCTCTGCGACGTCTCCCGTCAGATCGATGGTTTTTATCAGATGGCCGCCGGTTCCGATGATGGAAAAGGCGTCCCTTTTTATCTCCGCTTCGCTGCAGCCCCCTCCGATGCTCCCGATGATGCTAAGGTCGGGGTAGACGAGCATCTTGGCCCCCGCGCCTCTCGGCACGGAACCCTTTGTAGCCATAACGGTAACGGAAGCAAAAGCGCTGCCTTTTCTCTGGGTTGCCAGTTCTTCCAGCACTTCAAGATCCAGCTCGGAGCGGTTGATGCGTTTGCTGCCGTTCCCGAGCCTTTTGCGGCTGATGAGCTCCGCGAGGATCGAAATCGCAATCTCTTCCGGTGTGATCGCTCCTATCTTCAAACCGATAGGGGTACAGATCCGCCCAATGCGCGATTCATCAAAGCCCTCCTCGATCAGAAGCTGCTTTACCCCCTCCACACGGCGCTTGGAGCCGATCATTCCCAGATAAAAGGTCTCCCTCCGGGAAAGAATTTTGCGGAGGCACAGCGTGTCGTGCTTGTGTCCGCGGGTGATAACGACGATATAATCATACTCCGAAAGCCCCAGCATGTCAAAACTGTCCTCAAAGCTTTCACAGATCACACGCTCCGCCGTAGGGAAGCGGCTCTCATTTGCAAAGCTGGGCCTGTCGTCTACAACGGTTACGGAAAATCCGGTTTCAGAGGCAAATTTCACCAGGGGTACGGCGATATGTCCTCCCCCCAGCACGATCAGCCTTTCCTTTGGGATAACCGGTTCCACAAAAACCGTGCCGGCCTCTGTTTCTACAAGAGCAGGTATGCCTTCTTCCATGACTTCTTTGATTTTATCCGGAACGCCGGCAGGGTCGCTGTTTCTGTCCAGCACCTTCTTTTCCAGCTGTCCGGGCCTGTCCGCCAGCTGGGTCGCCATGGCGGCCGGATAGCCTTCCCTGACCTGTTCCAATATTCTATTATACAATTCTTTCACGTATTTCACTTCCTTTATTATCATATGATTATAATTTGAAGAAAAAGCCCTGTCAAGCACCGCAGAATAACCCAGCTAAACGGTCCCTCCAGATCTGCCGCTAAAACATCATGCATGGCGGACCCTTTCCCTGAATAAACTGTAGCGACTGAAAAAATCAAATGTTGAGGGCGTATTCTCGCATTATAAAACAAACAGGCCGTTGGGAGGTATTGAAAGGTGAAAAAGTTAATCAGAGGCCGATTGATTATAGAAGTGCTGACATTCTGCGTTGTGGCCGTGCTGGTTCTGACCGTTGGCTGGAAAGGATGGGAGCTCCACGCCGTTTCCGGAGAAATGAGGAAGCTGCCGATTTATTCCGTCGACACAAGCGATAAGAAAATCGCGATCAGCTTTGACTGTGCTTGGGGCAATGAGCACACCCGCCCGATCCTGGACATTCTGGATCAGTACGATGTAAAGACCACTTTCTTTATGGTGGAGTTCTGGGCGGAGAAGTTCCCGGATGATGTTCTGGAAATTTACAACAGGGGGCATGAAATCGGCAATCATTCCGCGACCCATCCCAATATGACGGAGCTTTCCACGGAGGGCATGACGAAAGAGCTGGAAGGAGCGGGAGACGCCATCGAAAAGATAACGGGCGTCAAACCTACATTATTCCGTCCGCCCTTCGGCGCTTACAACAACTCTCTCGTCGAAACCTGCGAGGCCAACGGATATCACGTCATCCAATGGAGCGTCGACAGTCTGGACTGGAAAAACATCACAACGGAGCAGATTGTAGACAGGGTGACGAGAAATGTCAAACCCGGCTCCATCGTCCTGTTCCATAACAACGCGGAACACGTGGAGGATTATTTGCCCGCGATACTGGACCGCCTTAAATCGGAAGGATATCAAATCGTCCCTGTGGGTCAGCTCATCATGAAGGAGAATTACCACATGGACCACGCGGGAAAGCAGATCGCCGACTGATAGGTCGGGTTAACCCTTTACACTTGAGGCGGCTAAATCAATATACAGGAATTGGAAGGGATTGATATACTGTATACATGTTTTAAAACATTGACTTGTCTTAACAGGTATCCTATAATAAGTTCGACAAATTTATAGTATTTTATCCGGTTGGGAGCAACTGCTTTCAAGTCATGAGCTTTAGGGTGGAGAGCTTCATTGAAGTTCTCCTTTTTCTCTGTAATTTATGCTCTTTTTTCCGGCTCCCGGGCAAACTAAATAAAACCTTTGAAAGGAGGATTGAAATGGGTGTAATAGAAGGTATTTGGGCGGCAGTCTTTTGTATGGTCGTCGTTTTCGCTGTTCTGATCTGTCTCTATTTTCTGATCAAGCTCTTTTCCGCAGGGATTAGAAAAATTGAAATGAATGGCAAGAAATCTACGGAATGATCTGCCTCAATATTTTATTCGATACAAGGAGGAAACTAAATTTATGTTCACAGAAGCGATAGCAAAATTATGGCAGGATTCCGGGTTTGCGGCAATGACATGGCAATATCTGGTTATGATCGCAGTTGCCTGCGTCCTGATTTATCTCGCGGTTGTAAAGAAGTTTGAACCGCTTCTCTTACTGCCCATCGCGTTCGGAGTTTTATTGGCCAACCTTCCTATGGCAGGATTGATGGACACGCCCCCCTCGGCCACGGAAAACGGGGGAATGCTGTATTATTTATATTTGGGAGTGAAAAAGGGTATCTATCCCTCTCTCATTTTCCTGGGAATCGGTACGATGACCGACTTCGGCCCACTGATTGCCCGTCCGGTCAGCCTGCTCTTGGGCGCGGGCGCACAGTTTGGGATCGCAGTCGCCTTTGTGGTAGCGATTGCTCTCGGTTTTTCGCCTCAGGAAGCCTCCTCCATCGGTATCATCGGAGGAGCCGATGGCCCTACCGCCATCTATCTGACGACGAAGCTTGCTCCTCATCTGCTGCCTGCCATCGCCATCGCCGCATATTCCTATATGGCGCTGATCCCCTTGATCCAGCCGCCGTTGATGCGTCTTTTAACAACAAAAAAAGAAAGAGAAATTAAAATGGAACAGCTGCGTCAAGTGTCAAAGCTTGAAAAAGTCTGCTTTCCCATTGTGGTTTCTATTCTTTGCATCCTTTTGCTCCCGGCCGTCGCTCCCCTCATCGGAATGCTGATGCTCGGCAATCTGTTCCGGGAATCCGGCGTCGTGGAACGGCTTTCGGATACGGCACAAAATGCTCTGATCAATATCATCACAATTTTCCTCGGCGTTACGGTAGGAGCAACAGCGAAAGCTGATACGTTCCTGCAGCCTGAAACCCTTAAAATCATCGTCCTCGGACTGATGGCATTCATGTTCAGCACCGTCGGCGGACTGCTCCTTGGCAAACTTTTATGCTTGCTTTCCGGAGGAAAGAT
>DLFX01000188.1:3723-3876 GCA_002482405.1 Firmicutes bacterium UBA7709
CAGCACGTGTCTCCCAGATCGAAGGCCAGAAAGCAAGACCTGGAAACTACCTGCTGATGCACGCTATGGGCCCCAACGTGGCCGGAGTCATAGGCTCGGCTGTGGCCGCAGGAATCCTGCTCTCGCTATTCAGTTAGAAACAGGCGTAAATAA
>DLFX01000188.1:3891-4622 GCA_002482405.1 Firmicutes bacterium UBA7709
TGTTTCATTCATGCTCCCGGTGCGGTAACCCGCCAGATCCAAAGAAACGTAGGTAAATCCGATTTCCCTGAACCGGTTATAGATCCGGTCCCGGATCTCCTTCTCCATGATTTTGGAGAATTGATCCTCTGCGATTTCAACCCGTGCCAGAGTTTCGTGATGGCGGACCCTCACCTGGGTAAAGCCCAGATCCAACAGCAATTGCTCCGCCTCATCCACCATCTTGAGCTTTGCCGGCGTGATGGTCTCTCCGTAGGGAAACCTGGAAGAAAGGCAGGCAAAGGACTGCTTTTCCGCAGTGGGCAGCCCCAGCTCTCTCGATAGCTGACGGATCTCATCCTTGGACAGTCCGGCATGTCTCAGAGGGCTCTTGACGCCCAGCTCGCGGATCGCTTCAAGCCCCGGACGGTAATCTCCCAGATCGTCCATGTTGGAGCCTTCCACCACCTCCCGGAATCCTTCTTTTTCCGCGAGAACCTTCATCTTGGAAAACAGCTCATGCTTGCATAGGTAACACCGGTTCACGGGATTTTCGGAGAAGCCCTCAATTTCAAGCTCTTCTGAATCTACAATCCTGTGGGTGATCCCGTTTTCCCTGGCAAATGCAATCGCCTCAGAAAGCTCCCGCTCCGGAAAGCTGCAGGAGCGGGCGGTAACCGCAATGGCCTTATCTCCCAGAACGTCGTGGGCCGCCTTCAACAGAAAAGTGGAATCCACCCCGCTGGAAAAAG
>DLFX01000354.1 GCA_002482405.1 Firmicutes bacterium UBA7709
ACCGATGAATAAGCCGCGCCCGCCGTTCACGCTCACACCGCCAATCACCGCAGCCGCAACGCTCATCATGGTATACGACTCACCCATTCCTATTTGTCCGGCGCCGACGTATCCCAGGAAAAGCAGCCCTCCTACAGCCGATATCGCACCCGAAATGGCATATGTGGCCACCGCGATAAAGGATACGTTGATGCCGCAAAGCTCCGCGGCATGTCTGTTTGAGCCAATCTTATACAGCGATCTTCCAAAGCGCGTCCGTCTCATGATGAGCTCCATGACAACGACCGCTACCACCGCAATGATGATCAGCGGGCGGAGTTCTCCGAACAAAGGGCGCCCGACAGATCCCAAAAGGCTGGGTATCTTTCCCTGGGGCAGGCCATTGGTATACCATATCGTAAAACCATTGATCACCGAGGACATGGCCAGCGTCATAGCCAGGGCCGGCATCTTCAGCTTGTGCACGCCCAGGCCGTTGATAAGCCCGAATCCGCCGCCAAAAACCACCGCTATTAAAATACCCAGGGGTATCAGCTCGTTTTGCCCGTTCATGTACTCTGCGCCAATCAGCGCGCCCATGGAAACGAAAGCTCCCACGGAAAAATCGATACCGCCGTTGCCTGCAATGAATACCATTGCCTGCCCGATGGAAATGACGAACAACAGGCCTGTCTGGGCCATCACGTTGGATATGTTCCCCAGGGAGGCAAAGCCTTCCGACAGGATCTGTCCAAATACGAAAAGCGCTATAACGGATATCAAAGCGGGAATACTCGCTTTTGCGTCAGCAGAAAGCACGAATTTCTTATTCACTGTATCCCCCGCACCAGCAGAAATCTTATTCATCGTATCCCCCGCTCTGTTTGTTTTTTATCCGAAAGCCGGTTTTTCACCTTTTTCCGGGTTTCCCTGCCGAATATCACCAGGGTTCCTGCGATACCGACAAAGATGATAAGGCCCTCCACCAAATCCTTTGCCATGGTGGGAATTCTCAGAGAAAGTATGATGGAAATAATCATTTGCAGAAACAAGGCGCCCCAAAGGCTGCCCACAAACGTCCCTTTGCCGCCGGTCAGGCTGATTCCCCCGATAACGCTGACTGCAATGCTGCTCAATGTCAATGTCATCGCAGCGGTCGGATCGCCTCCACCCGTTCTCGCCGTGTAGCAAAGGGCGGCTATACCTGCCGCAAAGCCGGAAAAAGTATATACGAAAAATTTTATACGTGTCACCCGGGCGCCGGAAATATAGGCTTTTTCTTCGTTGTTGCCGATAGCGTACAGTTTTACGCCCACCGACGTTTTCATTATGACCAACACCAGAAGCAGCAAAGCCAGCACCACAATCAATGACATGGGTAAAAAATCAAGCACTCTCGTTGCAAACCATTTGGTGAGCGCTGCCGGGGTGGATCCACCGGGTTTGTTCATAACCCAAAGGGCCAAACCTGCAAACATGGATTGAGACGCAAACGTCGCCATCATCGGGTTGATGCGGAACACCGCCACCAATAGTCCGTTCAGAGCCCCCATGGCGCACGACATCACGAGGCACAATGCGATTGTCTCGGGAATACCCCAGCCGGCTTTAAACAGCGAAACCATGGTGACATTGCATAAACAAATGATTGCACCTACGGAAAGGTCTATGCCTCCGCAGATAATCACCATCGAGGTACCCAGCGCAATGCATATCAGGGGCGCATTCGCAGCAAGAAAACTGTTGATATATAACCCGCTTAAAAACCCCGGCGTGATGCAAATGTTGATTATCGTGACGATCAAAAACAGGACAAACGCCGGAAATGATGTGGACTTAATGTACTTTTTTAATAACCCCACTTCGCCTAAGCCTCCTTTTTCACTTGCATCGACGCAAGACTGATATTATCCTTATTGATATTCTTGCCTGTGAGTACCTTCACGATGTGGCCTTCATACATGACAAGCACCTTGGAATAGGGCGTCATCTGCGACATGGTGATCAGCTCTTCTTCGTCGCTGGACACCATCAGTACCGCAGAGCCCTTTGAAGCCAAATTGACGAATATCTCGTTGATATCCTTGCGCGCCTGCACATCCACGCCCTTTGTCGGATCATCCGCCAGCAGCACCAGGGGATTGCTGGCGACCCAACGGCCGATAACAACCTTTTGCTGATTACCGCCGGAAAGGGAAAGAATTCTGTGCTTATGAGAGCCAAATTTGACGTTGAATTCCTTCAGTATGCCGAGGATGTCTTTCACCTTTTGGCGAAGCACCTGATTCATGACAACATCCGTGTTGTCCGATATGGTGCATTCCCCGAACACGCCTTCACGCGTACGATCGCCGGATATAAAAGCAAACCTCCTTTTCACCGCATCCCGGGGGCTGTGAATCTCTATCTTCTCGCCTTTAAGTTCCATGGGACACGATTGGTTAATCCCGAACAATGTGCGCAGCAATACGGATTGTCCATGGCCTTCCAAGCCTGTAATGCCGATGACCTCTCCCGCCTTGACTTCCAGGTCTATCGTGCTATCGAAACCTTTGAGCTCCAAGTTGCTGACCTTCAGCAGATCCTCGCCTGTATGAACGTATTCTTTATGCTCTTCATCGAAATTCTCTGTTAATATATCCTTCCCCGTCATCTGGTTGAGCAGACTGGTCGAGTCCACATCGCTGATATCAACCGTCGCCATAATCCTTCCGTTTCTCATGACGGTCACACTGTCACAGATAGAAAAAATCTCTGACATTCTATGGGAGATAAAAATGACTATACAGCCTCTGTCTTTCAACTCCTTGAGCGCGGCTCTGACCTTGCTCACATCCGTGCTGTACAGCGCAGACGTTATCTCATCCACGATAAATACATCCGGCTCGGCCAGCAGCGCTTTTGCAAACTCAATCATGTACTGCTCGCTTGCGGTGAGGGAATCAATCGAACGGTCTATCAAGTCGCTCATCCCCAGCTTTTCCAGCACAGCCAGCGCCCTTTTGCGTATCTCCTTCTTATCCGCAAATCCCCTTTTCGTAGGAACATCGCAAATATTAATATTTTCCGCCACTGAAAGGTTCGTTAAAAGGCTCAGTTCCTGGCTGGTCATAATCACTTTTTTCTTTTTTGCTTCAATGGGCGAATTAACGTTATATGCCTTGCCGTGCAGCATGGATTCGCCCCGGTCTGCCTTCACTGTTCCGGCAAGGATCTTTGCGATGGTGCTTTTGCCGGAGCCATTGCCACCGAGAAGCGCTCTTATTTCGCCAGCTTCTATGGACATTTCGGCATCA
>DLFX01000094.1 GCA_002482405.1 Firmicutes bacterium UBA7709
AGCCCAGCACTTTCGCAGCGCCGTTTTCCCTGTTGTTGAAGCAAAGGGTCTTTGCGCCGATGGTGTCCGCGAACTTCTTGATCGCATAGGCTTCTTCGTTGGTATATCTGTCGGAAACCGCTACCGCCACCGCATCCTTGCCGTACTTGGCCGCGATGGACTGGGCCTTCTTCGCCGTCAGCACGAAGGCTTCGTGATAATCGGTCTCTTCCAGACTCTGTTCTCTTCTGATCATCGGATCCAGGAGCTTGCCGTCCATAAAGGCGCAGTCAAATCCGAATTTGCCCTTTCCGCAGAGCAGGCCCTTGTTCACAGCGCCTTCCTTGTCGGGGGTCGCCTTCACCAGCATGTCTCCATAGGTCTCCAGATGCAGGCTGCATCCCACGGAACAGTAAGGACAGGTCGTATCGGTCTCTTCGGTATCCAGCGGAACGGATTTTTTGATGGTAAGCCGCTCCTGCAGGGCCCCTGTCGGACACACGCTGACGCACTGGCCGCAGGATACGCATCCCGATTCCACAAGGGGTTTTTCCAAAGTCGGCTTCACAACGGTGTCAAAGCCCCTGTGCACAAGGCCGAGAGCGCCGATGCCCATCACCTCGTCGCAGACGCGAACGCACAGTCCGCAGAGAATGCACTTGTTCGGGTCTCTTACGATAAAGGGATGATCGTCTTCAAATTCAATCTTGTTCACATCGCCGGCAAACCGTTCCGGCTTAACGTTATATTCATTGGCGTAGTCGATGAGCTTACATTCAAAGTAGTCATGGCAGCCGCATTCAAGGCATCTCTTTGCGTCGGCGATAGCCTGGTCTTCATCGTAACCGAACACGACTTCCGTGAAGTTATCCTTTCTCTCCTCCGCTTCCAGCTGATCCATCTTCGGACGGCATTGTCTCTCGCGGTCTTCGAAGGTCTTTTCCGTGATGTCGTGCCGCTCAACGACGTAAGGCTTTTCATACTTCACCTTTTCACCGGCAAGGTAAGCGTCGATGATTCCCGCGGCCTTCTTCGCGTCTGCGATGGCCTCGATGGCTATGGAGATCTTGTCGTTTCCGCAGTCGCCTCCGGCAAATACTCCTTCCACGCTGGTCATAAAGGTTTCCGGATCGTACAGGATACCCTTCTTCCTTGTGAGGTCAAGCCCTTCAAATCCCTTGGGATCCACCGCCTGGCCGATAGCAAGGATCATGGTGTCGATATCGATAGTCTCCGTTTTGCCTTCCACAGGTCTGGGCGCTCTTCTTCCGCTTGCATCGGGCTCGCCCAGTTCCATCACCTGGAGCAGGACCTGCTTGACGTGTCCGTTTTCATCCTTGATGACCTCGATGGGGTTGGTCAGATTTTTAAAGATAACGCCTTCCTCTTCCGCTTCCACGATTTCGATCATGTCCGCGGGCATTTCGTCCTTTGTACGTCTGTATATGTTGTAGACCTTTTCAGCGCCAAGTCTCACAGCTGTTCTGCACGCGTCCATAGCGGTGTTTCCTCCGCCTACGATTGCGACATTTTTACCCAAGCGTATCTCTTCGTTTCTGACTACCTTTCTCAGAAAATCGATGCCGCCGATAACGCCGTCGGCATCCTCGCCCTTGCACCCGACGCCTGTGGATACCCACGCGCCGATTCCCACAAGAACCGCGTCGTAGTCGTTTCTGATGGATTCAAAGGAGAGGTCGACTCCCACCTTGGTATCCGGCACCATGGTAACGCCCATCTTTTCGATGAGGTAGATTTCCTCATCCAGCAGTTCCTTCGGAAGCCTGTATTCCGGGATTCCGTATCTCAGCATGCCGCCGAACTTGGGCATCGCCTCAAAGATAGTGACGTCATGTCCCATGGTTCTGAGGAAATACGCCGCGGAAAGCCCCATAGGTCCGCCGCCGATGATGGCCACGGATTTTCCTGTGTCGGGTTCCATGTCGGGCATAAAGGGATCTTCTCCTGACAGGTCCATATCCGATGCAAACCGCTTCAGCCACGCGATGGAGATCGGCTCGTCAACCAGCTTCCTTCTGCAGTTGTCTTCGCAGGGATGAGGGCAGACTCTTCCGATCGCCCCGGGAAGCGGAATCTTGTTCTTTATCAGCTCGATGGCCTTTTCAAATTCACCGTTTGCGATGAGGCCCACATATCCCTGACAGTCCGTATTTGCGGGACATGCCAGCACGCATGGGGGTCTGCAGTCACCGACGTGATTGGACAGCAGCAGCTCCAGGTTGGTCTTTCTGGATTCCTTTACTCTCTCCGTTGAAGTCTTGATGATCATGTTGGGCGCGATTTCCGTGGCGCAGGCCTTGACCATCTTGGGGTTGCCTTCCACCTCCACTACGCAGATGCCGCAAGCGCCGTAGATTTCGGTTCTTTCGTCAAAGCAGAGAGTCGGAATATAAATGTCGTTTTCCTTTGCCACATCCAGGATCGTCTGTCCGGGAAGTCCGAAAACTTCTTTTCCGTCAATATTTAATCTGAATTTTTTCATCTTTCTTTCACCTCTCTCCCTTAATCTCTGTCGATTGCGCCGAATCTGCAGGTTTCCTCGCATTTTCCGCACTTGATGCAAATGCTCTGGTCGATCTCATGCTTCTTCTTCAGTTCGCCCGTGATGGCGTTTACGGGACATTTTCTGGCGCAGAGAGTACATCCGGTGCATTTGTCGGTAATGGTAAAGGTGATCAGCGCCTTGCAGGAATGGGCGGTGCACTTCTTCTTGTAAATGTGGTCCTCGTATTCGTTTCTGAAATACTTGATGGTGGTGAGGACAGGATTCGGAGCAGTCTGACCAAGACCGCACATGGAGCCGTCCTTGATCTTTTCCGCCAGCTCTTCCAGCAGCTCGATATCCCCGTCTCTTCCTTCCCCGTTGGTGATCCTTTCCAGGATCTCAAGCATTCTCTTGGTACCTACGCGGCAGTAATTGCACTTTCCGCAGGACTCCTTCCTGGTGAAATCGAGGAAATACCTCGCCATATCCACCATGCAGGTGGTTTCGTCCATGACGATCATACCGCCGGATCCGACGATGGCTCCGGTCTTTGTAATATTTTCATAATCCACGGGAGTATCGATGAGGGAAGCGGGGATACATCCGCCGGAGGGTCCGCCCATCTGAACGGCCTTGAATTCCTTATCGTTCTTGATGCCCGCGCCGATTCCGAAGATAACGTCTTTGAGGGGCAAGCCCATGGGAACTTCAACGAGTCCGCCCTTCTTGATCTTTCCTGCCAGAGCGAATACCTTTGTCCCCTTGCTTTTGTCGGTCCCGAAGGCGCCGAAAGCCCCCCCGCCGTTGGAGATGATCCAGGGAACGTTGGCGAAGGTTTC
>DLFX01000113.1:0-1336 GCA_002482405.1 Firmicutes bacterium UBA7709
TGCTTCTTCTCCCTGTAGATCCTGTCGAACTCCTCCACCATGAAACAGAGATAGAGTCCGTCCCGATAGGTCCGGTTTATATCCTCCACATAGGCAGAAAGGGGCCGCGTGAAATACTGGGCCGCCAGCTTTTTGACCGCCGATTTCCCCTGATCCCGAAGGGCCGAGACCGATTCCCTGATTTCCTCATAGGCCTCCTTTTCCCCTTTGGCTGCCGTGTAAGTCTGAAATTTCAAGCCGGAAGCCAGGGCGCCGAACTCGTCAAAGGTCAAAGTTTCAAAACCGCTCCTCAGATCCGCGAGGGCCTGCATATCCAGCTTCCATTTCGGGATGAGGCTGCCGATCCCCTGGACCTCGAGGAGTTCTCCCGCCCGTGAAAAACAGCTTTCCGCAAGGGCGAGATTTCTGGCGATTTCCCCTCTGATCTCGCGGAACGCGGCGCTGTTTTCAAAAGCTTCCCGGGAACAGGCCAGCTCTTCGGCCCGATCCCGAAGCCACGCGAATGAATCGGGGATACTCTGGATAAAGCTGTGCACTTCCAGGATCATCTCTTTTGCCGCGTTATCGTTTTTGGTCATGGCAAATTTGCTCAGAAAATCAATAAAATCCTGGCTTCCGGATTCGAACATCGAGCTGAACAGCTCTTCTACCGCCTCCGCCTGCAGGATCGTTTTCTGCGCTTCGTCGCATATTTTAAAGTTGGGTTCGATATCGATAAGATAGAAATAGCGTCGGATCACTTCCATGGAAAAAGCATGAAAGGTGCTGATGCTGGCTCTGTGAATGAGGTCGAGCTGCTCCCTGAGAAACGTCGTTTTGCGGCCTGACCGGCCAGCCTGCGTCTGGCTGTCCGCCGCAGGCGCAGACTCTTCCTCCAATTCCTTGGAGATGGCATCCACGATCTTTTCCCTCATCTCCGACGCGGCGGCATTGCTGAAGGTGACGATCAGCATGCGGTCGAGAGGGACCTGATCCCGAATGATCAGCTGTTTGATCCTCTCCACCAGGACCGCCGTCTTTCCGGAACCTGCTGCGGCGGAAACGAGAATATTTTTATTTCTGATTTCAATTGCTTCCTGTTGTTCTTTCGTCCAGTTCATTCAATCACCCTCAGATCAGCCTCAGCTTCTCCAAAATCCTTACCAGCTTCTCCCCTTTCGGCAGGAGCCTGATCTCATGAGCCTCGATAGCTTTCACCTTGATGAGCATGATCCCGTAAACGGCGGCCCCGACGCAGACGGATAAAAGGGTCGACAGGCTGTTTCCGATGATGCTTCTGCATAGGTAATAGATTACCAGTACGGCTGCGCTCATTACGATCCCGGAGATCAGGGGT
>DLFX01000113.1:1356-3532 GCA_002482405.1 Firmicutes bacterium UBA7709
ACTCCGGTATGCCGTTTCACAAGGATAAAGTTCATGATTCCAACCACGGCATAGGCAAGAGAGCTCCCTATGGCGGCGCCCTCTACATTCAGCTCCGGTATTCCGGCAAAGATATAGGTGGCGATGATCTTTACCACAACTCCCGCGCCCAGGGAAATCACTGCCGCATAGGGCCTGCCCAATCCCTGGAGAATGCCCGCCATGGTCTGTGCGATGGACAGAAATATGATTCCGATGGATAAAATGAAGAGACAAGGCGCCGCGCTGGACGCGCTTGCCGCCTGCATCGGATAAAACAGAAGCATGAGGGGCTCTGCCAGCATCATGATCCCAAAGGTGCAGGGCACCCCGATGATCATTGCCGTTCTCAGACCCAAGCGGACGTTCGTATTCAGAAACTCCGTGTCCTTAATGCTGTTTGCCGCAGCGATGGCGGGGACNNGACGCTCAACGCAAGGGCCATGGGAATATTGATGACAGGTCCGGCCAGCCCGGTTAGCTGTCCGTACAGCGCGTTGGCTTCCTTGGCGCCGAAGCCGGTCTCCTGCAATCTCCGCATGACGATGGTCACATCGACGATATTCATGATGGGCAGGATGGATACGCCGATGGTGATGGGTATGGCGATGGCCGCAAGGGTCCCGAGGATCTTTCCGGCGCTCTCCTTTTCCTCCGTCCGATCGCTATCGATTTCCCGGTGCAGTCCCTTCCTTTTTCTGTAGTAAATGAACAAAAGCATGGCGACTCCTGCGATGGGGCCGATGCTTGTCCCCACCGTTGCGCCGGCGGCGGCGTATTCGACGCCCTTTGGTACGAAAAGAATGGCCAGGGTCAGGCCCACTGCCACCCGGAAGGCCTGCTCCACGAGTTGGGACACCGCGGTGGGCTCCATTTGCTGCAAGCCCTGGAAATATCCGCGGAATACAGCCATGATCGGGACGAAAAGCAGGGCTGGAGCGATGGAAATCATCGCGTAATAGGCCCCCGGGTTCTTCAGAGCATGAACGATGAAGTCCGCGCCGAAGAAAAATATGGAAGAGGCGATAATGCCTAATAGAAACATGAGAATAAAGGACAGTTTGAACACCCGGTGGGCTTCCGAATAACGGCCCAGCGCGACCCGTTCCGAGGTCATCTTTGAGATGGCGGCCGGCGCTCCGTTGGTTGAAAAGACCAAAAGAAAAACGTAGATCGGATATACGGTCTGATAATATCCCATACCCTCGGCGCCGATAATATTGCCGAGAGGTATTCTGAAAATCGCGCCCATTACCTGCACCAGCAGGCCCGCAACAGCTAAAACAGCAGCTCCCCTTAAAAATGTCTTCTTACTCATAATCTCCCCCACCTTGCCTTTAGATATAGAAAATACCGTTTCAGAACAGAAACGATATCCATTCGCGTTCATTCTATTATACCAAAATTTTTAGCCATGCTATATATTTTATTTTTTAATTTTGCTATAATGAATCTATTACTTTTATGTGGCTGCGCCACATACGGCGTTGCCGTAAGGTAGATTCAATATATTTTGCTCGGCGATGCTCGCAAAATATAATCTAAGATAACACTTATGGAAAAGTGATGAATAATTTCTTGTAATGTATTTTAAAATGTATTGAGGAGGCTGCAATGGAATTAAAAGCGAAACCAAATTTATTAATGATCCTTGACGGTTACGGAGTGAACCCGCGCCACGAAGGGAATGCGATATATCAGGCAAAGAAAAAACATATCGACGAGCTTTTCAAAAAATATCCCAACACCACCATCGGAGCCAGCGGAATGGCCGTAGGTCTCCCTGAGGGACAGATGGGAAATTCGGAGGTCGGCCACCTCAATATCGGCGCAGGCCGTATCGTTTATCAGGAGCTCACAAAGATCACAAAGGAGATCGACGACGGCCTTTTCTTTCACAACAAGGCCCTGGAAACGGCCATTGATCACGCGCTTACCAACAATTCCTCGCTCCACCTCATGGGTCTGCTCTCCGACGGCGGCGTCCACAGCCACATCTCCCACCTCTACGCCTTGATCGACATGGCGAAGGAAAGGGGGATCAAAAAACTCTATATTCACGCCCTCCTTGACGGCAGAGACGTGCCGCCCCAAAGCGCGGCAACCTATTTTGAAATGCTTGAGAATTATCTCGAAAAGGCCGGAATCGGCCAGATCG
>DLFX01000147.1:0-3020 GCA_002482405.1 Firmicutes bacterium UBA7709
CCACTCTATCCAGCTGAGCTATGGGCGCGCGTACACATTGAATGCCTGCTGTTCTTGTCGAGTACGGGATTTATTATATAACATTTCAGGGCGGCTTGTCAAAGTAAACTTGGCATTTTTCCATTTAATTTAGCATTTATTTTTCAGACTGTGTTTGGGTATCATCTTGATAATATACGAATTCATCCCCCTCTTTTATACGAACACAAACTGGAGCAGCGCCATGTAGAGCGCTGTTCCGCCCAGGATGCTCAACAGCGTATTTCTCCGCCACAGGTGCAGGCCCGCCACCGCCGCAACCGCTAAAAGCTCGGGAATACCGAAGGGCGCGTGCAGAACCGAGACGTTTCTCAGGCTGTAAACGATGAGCATTCCCATCACCGCGGGAGGAAGCACGCTTCCAAGATAAGAAACGACCTTTGGGGTTTTCCCTGTCCGAAACAGAATAAACGGGGCGGCCCTCAAGCCGAATGTGATGGCGGCGATAACGAGAATGATCAGGATGGATTCCTTAACGCTCAGAATCATGGTCCCCGCCCCCCCTTCTCGTTTTGTTCTTCCCGCAGCTCGTCCTCCGATTCCGGCCCCGACACCGTCTCCGGCACCCTGCTTTCGATCTGTTTTCTCGCCAGCATAAAGGCGGCAACGATCAGGATCATGGACGGAATGATGAGATTGTCCGGACCGAGGGCAAGGAGGACGGCAACAGTGCCGGCAAGCCCGATCAGCGCCGGGATATGAGAAGCATAGGACTTCCATTGCTCGATGAAGATCACGATAAACAGCGCCGTCATGGCAAAATCCATCCCAGTGGTGTCAAAGGTGAGCAGCGACCCTGCGAGAGAGCCGATCACGCCGCCTATGATCCAGTAGCATTGATTCATAAAAGCGACACTGAAGAGAAACTTCTTTTCATCCACTCCTTCAGGGACTTTTCCGCCGCAGAGCAGGGAATAGGTCTCATCCGTAAGGGCGAACATCATGTACCATTTTTTAGGCCCCATGCCTTCAAATCGGTCGAGAAAGGAAAGGCCGTAAAAAATATGCCGGAAGTTTACGACGAGGGTCATGATTGCGACCTGAATCAGGCCGATCCCGCCGTAGAAAAAGCTGATGGCGACAAACTGCATCGCGCCGGCATAGACGGTCAGGCTTGTGAAAAAGGTCCATATAAAATTATATCCTGCGTTTTCAAATAACAGACCAAAGGCGATCCCCGTAGAAACGTATCCGAGCAAGACGGGTATTGTCACTGGAAAAGCGGCTTTCATTGCTTGCTTCATAGTTAAAATGCTCTCATAGCGGTTATTTTTTATGCAATAAAGTTATGATTTATAGTATACTAAGGTTGACAGATTTTTTCAACGTGTTTCTTCAGGGGGAGATGAGAATAGTGAACAACATCAAAAAAGCAGGCATCATTACAGGGGCGGTTGTCGGCGGCGTCATCGGGGGGACGATCTCTGTGGTCGGGAGAATGGCCAATCAGAAATTTATCGATGAACTTGGCGAAAGCATCGTCGATTCAACCATATTGACCGGCGGGATCGCCGGAGAACTCGCCAGCGGCGCCACCAATGTGATTTCAGGAAAGATTAAAAAAAGCCGCCGCAAGGTCAACGAGGGAAAGGACGAACTGAAGTCGGCCGGAACCCAGGTCGTTCAAAATATCGTCACCAATGTCCATACCGTCGTAGATAACAGCGGCGAAATCCTGGAAGGCGTCAAGGAAAAGGACCGCAGGAAGATCGTACGGGGCGCTAAAACATTGGCAAAGGTAGTCGCCGTAGGCGCAATTACCGTGGGCCCCATAAAGATAAAGGAATCAGAATCAGAATCAGAATCAGAATCGGAATCGAAACCGGAATCCGANNGAGCCGAAACTGGAACCGGAGACGGAAAACCGTTGACCAGCTTGCTACTCACCTGACGGCAGGAAAGGCGAATACATCATTATCGCATGATTTTCAGTAATGTATTCTTCGTCTGCAAGCTTGCCGTCAAGGGTATAGCGTTTCCTGTACAGCTTGTTGTGTCTGCTGAATCCTCCCCAATATTCGGCTTTGAAAAGGTGGTCTTTTTCTATCACTTCATATCGATAACGAGGGGGATTACCGGCATACCATCCGCCTGCCAGATCCTCTGTTTCTACCTTGAGGCTCAGTTGAAATTCCGTATCCGTATCATTGCGAATCATGAGATCCCGATAGGGATAAAAGCAGGTCGCTCCGCTTCCGAATGGCTGCGTCCTGTTGGAATCCGGAAAGACGTCATAGGAATGGCGATATCTCTCCACGACGGTAAGGGGCGTATGAAGAGTCATCCAATAAATCAGATTGGATAACTGGCACAGCCCCCCGCCCATGCTCATATGAAACCTCCCGCAGAAAAGAACCATTCCGGGCACATATCCCTTTTTCGCAGTCGGTTTTCCGATCAGCTTCCAGTAACTGAAGGTCTCTCCGGGCCTGACGACGATTCCGTCGAGATTCTTTACCGCGAGCTTCAGGTTGATGATCTTATTGTATTGATACTGCATGTCCACATCTTTCAGCTCCCGAAGCAAAGGAGTGTGATGGGAAAATTGAAGATAGGGCAGCAGGTTCTGACGGCGTGTCTTCGCGAACCGGCAGGTCCCCGAATGCCAGAACAAATACCGGGTCAGCGAATAGAAGGCCTTTCCTGCCGCCAGCCTTAATCTGCCGCGCTTTAATGGTCTTAAGCTATTCGCTTCCATTGCGTTTCTCCTCAAAACCGCCACCCATTTCTTATACTGTTTAAATTTAAAATAATATTGATAGTAAATACCTCAGTGAAATTTCAGCTGTCTATATAAAGATTTCATTCCACCTTGGCGACGGTAAACATGGTATGGAGCACTTCCTGACCGGACGGCCACGGATCCATAATGGTCCAAAATCCTACGCCGGCAAGGCCGTATTCATTGACCAGTTCCAGTTTTGCTCTTATGCTCCTGGCGTCTTCAAACCATACGATGTGCTGCCGTCCCTGAGAGTCGG
>DLFX01000147.1:3063-3269 GCA_002482405.1 Firmicutes bacterium UBA7709
CTCGCTCTTTCCATCGCTTCCGGAATCGAGATATTCTCGGCCATCGATTCTCCTTGAACAAAGGGCAGCGTCCAGTCATATCCATAGTTCGGAATTCCCATCAGGATCTTGGACCGCGGGATCTGGGTAACGGCGTAATCCAGTACCCTGCGGACCTGGTCAAGGGGCGCGACGGCCATCGGCGGGCCAAAGGTGTACCCCCACTC
>DLFX01000310.1:0-571 GCA_002482405.1 Firmicutes bacterium UBA7709
ATGGGAAACGTGGACGGCCACTCATCCGCTCCGAATCTGGGCAGGCTGGCTCTGCTCAGAGCGGGCTTCCCGTCTGAAGTGCCTGGTTTTACCGTAGAACACCAGTGCGGTTCCGCTTTGCTGGCGATCAATACAGCCTATATGCAGATCGCCACAGGGATCGTCGATGCCGCGCTGGCCGGAGGAGCTGAAAACCTCAGCAACGCGCCGTATTGGATCGAAAATGCAAGGCAGGGATTTCGGCTGGATGAAAAGGGACTGAAGATCCACTGTGAGTTCATGGAAACCGCGAGGCGCGTCTGCGGCCCCGAGCTTTACGCGCAGAATGTCAACATGGGGATCACCGCGGAAAATCTTGCGGAAAAATATAATATTTCAAGGGAAGAACAGGACAAATTCGCTTGCCAAAGCCACCATAAATTTGCCGGAGCCCAGGCGAGAGGCAGAATCAAAAAAGAGATTCTGCCGCTGGAAGTGAAGACGAAAAGAGGAGCCGTGCTGTTTGAGACGGACGAGCACGTCAAACCCGATACCACAGTAGAAAAGCTCGCTGAGCTGCGGCCTGCGTTCA
>DLFX01000310.1:631-2306 GCA_002482405.1 Firmicutes bacterium UBA7709
CCGCCGGGTTCGGCTTAAAGCCGCTGGCTTCCATCGGCAAGCACCTCAGCGTGGGAGTAGACCCGGCGATCATGGGCATCGCTCCGGCCTATGCTATTCGGAAGCTGTTGCAAATGGCGGGTACGAAGCTGGACGATTACGGCCTGTTCGAAGTCAATGAAGCTTTCTGTGCGCAGACTCTTGCGGTTTACAAAGAACTTGAGCTGACCGGCAGACAGCGGGAGCGTTTTAATGTCAACGGTGGAGCTATAGCGGTAGGTCATCCGGTGGGGGCCTCCGGCGCCCGTCTGGTACAGACCTTGATCTATGAGATGCAGGAGAGGGGAGTGCAGCGTGGAATTGCCGCCCTTTGCTGCGGCGGGGGAACCGGCATAGCGACAGAATTGATCCTGGAAGAATGATAGATGGGGAGGAATGCATTAATGGAGTTTCGAGAAGTTTTCGTGGTCGGCGCTGGGTTTATGGGCGCGGGGATCGCACAGACATGCGCGATGTACGGCCTTAAGGTCGTAATGTATGACATAAGCGAGGCTATCGTGAATAAAAGCTGCGAGAGCATGAAAGTATTGATGAATAAGCTTGTCGTCAAAGGAAAAATGACGGCGGAGGAATATGATGCCGCCATTGCGCGAATTTCAGTTACAACCGATATAGAGGATGCAAGAAATGCCGATTTTGTGATAGAAGCAGCTCCGGAGAAGCTGGATATCAAAAAGGAGATATTTATCGAGCTGGATGCTGTCTGCAAGCCGGAAGCAATTCTGGCGACAAATACATCATCGCTTCCGATCACAGCCATGGCAGGGGTGACCAAGAGGCCCGACAAGGTAATCGGAACGCACTTTTTCAGCCCTGTTCCCTTGATGAAGCTCTGTGAAATCGTCATGGGATACACGACCTCGGAAGAGACATATGAAAAGACGGTCGCATTTGCAAAGCAAATCCACAAGGAAACGATCCGCGCCTTCGACAAGGGCGGTTTTGTTGTGGACAGGATGCTGAACCTCTTCCTGAATGAAGCTGCGAATCTTTTGGAAGAAGGCGTAGGCACGGTAGAGGATATCGACAATGGATGCAAGCTCGGCCTGAATCATCCGATGGGACCGTTAGAGCTGATGGATCTGGTTGGAAGCGATATTACGCTGGCTGTCATGGAGGCCTTGTATGATGAATATAAGGATCCGAGATACCGGCCGAGCACCTTGCTCAAGACTATGGTCAGAGCGGGACATTGCGGCCGCAAGAGCGGGATCGGATTCTACGATTACAGGGATGGAACGCAAAAGCCCATCAAAAGATAATCTGGCGGAGGAGGCATGTTATGAGATATCAATATATCACGGTGGAAAAAAAAGAAGCGACCGCCTGCATTACCATCAGCCGTGAAGAGGTTCTGAATGCGCTGACCGGTGAAGTGATCGCCGAGCTGGACGCGGCTTTTCATGAACTGCATTTCGACGATACGGTCAGATGTATTATCCTGACCGGAAAAGGCAGAGCCTTTGTGGCGGGGGCGGACATCGCGCTGCTCAATACCTTTGAGGGACAGCAGGGAAGGAAGCTTGCAAGAGCAGGCCAGGCGATGATGAACTATATCGAGTCCATGGATAAACCGGTAATCGCTGCGGTAAACGGATTTGCCATCGGCGGAGGCTGCGAACTGGCGATGTGCTGC
>DLFX01000310.1:2333-12438 GCA_002482405.1 Firmicutes bacterium UBA7709
GCAGCCGGAAGTCAATCTGGGAATCACGCCGGGCTATGGCGGCTCTCAGAGGCTGACCCGGCTGGTCGGCAAGGGGATGGCAAAATATCTATGCCTGACCGGCGATCAGATCACTGCGGAGGAGGCAAAGGAGATAGGGCTGGTTGAAAAGGTTGTTCCCGGCGAGGATCTTATGGATGAAGTCTACAGGATTGCAGAGAAGATCGCTTCAAAAGCACCGATTGCGGCAGGCCTTATAAAGCTTGCGATCAACGCCAGTGAGGATGTCCCGCTGAACTGCGGTATCGCTTATGAAGCGGAGCTTTATAACACGGCTTTCAAAACGGAAGATAGAGAAGAAGGCCTGGCCGCCTTTCTGGAAAAGAGAAAACCGGTGTTCAATAATCGATAAGGAAGGAGAGCTAAATGGAGACCAGAATTACATCCAGGCAGATGTTGAATGAACTCCTCGATCATCATTACAGTACAGCTTTGGAAGCAAAAGCAGAAGGCAAACCGGTCGCCTGGGCCACTTCCATATGTCCACAGGAGCTCTTGGAGACTCTGGACATAGACGTCGTATATCCTGAGAACCATGCTGCAGCTATCGGAGCCAGAAAATGCGCTCCTGAATTTATTGAGCAGGCGGAGGGTAAGGGCTATTCGCCGGATATATGTTCCTATGCGCGGGTAAATATGGGATATGCCGATATCAGACATTCGGAGGCGGGAGATATTCCGATGCCGGATCTGATTTTCTGCTGCACCAATATCTGCAATACGGTATTGAAGTGGTATGAAAACCTGGAAAAGAACTTGAAAATCCCGCTGATCATGTTCGACATGCCCTTCAACCACACCTATGATGTGCCGGCTCACAGCGTTGCATATATGAGAGGCCAAATCGACCATGCCATCAAACGGCTTGAGGAAATCACGAAGAGGAAATTTGATTACGACAAGCTCGGAGAGGTGATGGAAATCTCCAACCAGACCTGCGAATGGTGGAAAATGGCCACGGATCTGGCAAAAGCCAGGCCGTCGCCCCTGAACGGATTCGATATGTTCAATTATATGGCGATGATCGTATGTATGAGGGGCAAGAGGGAGGGCCGAGAAATCTTTAAGCTCTGGTATGAAGAATTAAAAGAGAAAGAGGAAAGAGGTATCGGGCCCTGGAAGGATCAGGAAGAGAAATATCGGATCATGTGGGATGGAATCGCGTGTTGGCCGCACCTGTCGGTCACCTATAAATTCTTGAAAAAATATGGAGTCAACATGGTCACGTCGACCTATCCCGAATCCTGGAACGTAAGGTATGAAAAAAACGATCTCGACGGAATGGCAAGGGCATATAGCTCCAATTACGCCAACCGGAATCTGGATTATGATACGCAAAATGTGATAAGGCTGATCGATGACTTTTCCCTTGACGGCATTGTGTATCATAATAACAGAAGCTGTAAGCTTATGGATTTCAGAACCTATGAAGTGCAGAGAAGAGTGGCGGAAAGCACCGGAATACCCTCCGTCGCCTTTGACGGAGACCAGACAGATCCGAGGATTTTTTCAGAGGCCCAATACGAGACCAGGATCCAGGCATTGATTGAAATGATGGAGCAAATTAAAAAAGAGGGGAGAGATCGGCGTGACTGACGTAAACAGATTGATCGGCCAGCTTGAAGAAGCCGCGCTTCATCCGGCCAGGACCGTTGCGGAGTCCATGAGGCGGACGAAGAAAGAGGCTGTCGGTTGTTTTCCCATCTATACACCTGAAGAAATCGCATACGCTGCAGGATTTCTGCCGGTGGGCCTATGGGGAGGAAAAACCGAAATTACGCTTGCCGACAAGTATCTGCAAAGGTTCTGCTGCTCTATTATGAGGACCAATCTGGAATTCGGAATGAAAGGTGCATACAACCTGTTGAAAGCTGTTATAATACCGGCCTTCTGCGACACCCTGAAATGCGTATGCGAGAATTGGAAGGCAGCAGTGCCTCAGGTTCCGGTCATTCCCATCGTCTATCCTCAGAACCGGCTGTTGGAATCAGGCTATACATATATGATCGATGAATTCAGCCGCGTAAAGAGGGAATTTGAAAAGCTAAAAGGAGCGGAAATAACAGAGGAAGATCTGGAAGGGGCGTTCAGCCTTTATGAAAAATACAGGGAAACCATGAGGAACTTCGTCGAAGCCGTTAAGGATTATCCTGTTACTTTGAACGCCAGAACAAGGCATCTGATCATAAAAGCGGGATATTTCATGGATAAAAGGTATTATACAGAAGCGATCCAGGGACTGATCGACGCTCTGAGAGAAAGGCCGCCGGAAGAGTTCAAAGGCGTTAAGGCCGTTGCTACAGGGTACCTCGGAGAACCTGTGGAACTCCTTGAAACATTTGTCGATAACGGCATCGCTGTGGTCGCCGACGATTTTGCCCAGGAGTCGCGGCAGTTTAGAACCGTCGCCCGGGAAGAGGGAGGTCCGATGGAGAAAATGGCTTACCGGATCGTCGATCAGAGGGGATGCACATTTCTGTTCGAAGAGGAGAAAACCAAAGGAAAAATGCTGGTCGATATGGTAAAGGAAAACAAAGCTCAGGCAGTTGTGGTCGTTATGATGAAGTTCTGCGATCCTGAGGAGTTTGATTATCCGATCATTAGAGAAGAGATTGAAGCAGCCGGAATTCCGTTGCTGTATCTGGAGATCGATCTGCAGATGGATTCCTTTGAACAGATAAGGACCCGCGTGCAGAGCTTTGCAGAAATGCTGTGTTAAATTGGAGGATTATGCATGTTTTTAGGAATGGACATAGGCTCCTCGTCATCTAAGGCTGCTCTGATCAATGATAAGAAGGAGCTTGTAGCCTGCAGCGTCGTTGATATGGGGACGGGTACAAGGGGCCCGGAAGAGGCTTTGGAAGACGTTTTGAATGCCGCCGGCATCAGCAAGGCCGCTGTCAGGTATNNACCGGATACGGGCGCGTTATCTATCAGAATGCAGACAGTCAGATCACGGAGATCAGCTGCCACGCGAAAGGCGTTTCCTTTCTGATGAACGGTGTGGAAACGGTGATCGATATCGGCGGGCAGGACTCCAAGGTAATAAAGGTAGACAGAGAAGGAAAAGTTAAAAACTTTGTCATGAATGAAAAATGCGCTGCAGGGACAGGAAGATTTCTGGAAGTCATGGCCAGAGTTCTTGGATGCGGGATTGGGGAACTGTCAGACCTCGCGGATCAATCTACCGTCGATATTCCCGTCAGCAGCGTCTGCACCGTTTTTGCGGAAAGCGAAGTAATCTCCAGACTGGCGTCCNNCATGCCGCTGTTGTAAAAAGAGTGGCGGGAATGTGCAGCCGCATAGGTTATAAACCGGTTATCGCCATGACGGGAGGAGTCGCTTTAAATAACAATATCGTGAGATTGATGGGTGAAGAGCTGGGTCAGTCGGTCGTCGCGGCGCCTCATCCCCAGGCGGTAGGAGCAATAGGGGCGGCGGTGCTCGCTTATGAAAAATGGAAAAGAGGTTAAAAATTATGAGCGTCAATTCTTTAAACCGAGAGGATATCAAAAAGATAATACCCCATCGGGACCCGATGCTTTTGATCGATGAGGTGAGGGAGATTGCGCAGGGCCAAAGCATTGTCGCCGCATTCCATGTTGATCCGGATCGGGAAATCTTCAAGGGGCACTTCCCCGGGGAGGCCGTGCTGCCCGGTGTTTATACCGTGGAGTGCATGGCTCAGGCCTCCGACATTCTGCTGCTGTCTCAGGAGCGGTATGCGGGCACGACACCTTATTTTATCGGCATTGATAAAGTCAGGTTTTTTAGAAAGATCGCGCCCGGAGACACGATAGAGATCCATTCATCCATAAGCGCTGAAAAGAGGGAAAAAGCCATCGCTACATGCAGTGCTGTGGTCTATAACAAAGGTGAAATTGCCGCAACCGGAGATGTTACGCTGGCGATGAGATGAATTTTAATAAATACGAGGTATGATGAGATGGACTGGAAAAAGATTTATAAGGAGAGGCTTACAACAGCGGAAAAAGCGGTAAAGGCTATAAAATCCGGGGACAGGATACTCCCTTCCCACGCTGCCGCGGAACCGAAGCATATCATCAATGCGTTGCTCGAGAGGAAGGACGAACTGGAAGGCGTTGAAATCTGGCAGGGTTTGAATATCGGAGACGCCCCCTACGCAAGATCTGAATTTGCCGGGCATTTTATAGACGTCAGTTTTTTTGTAGGGAAGAACAACCGAAGGTGCATACAGTCGGGACAGGGAGAGTTTGTTCCGATTCACTTCTATGCCCAGCCCAGGGCGATCCGGGAGGGACTCATCGGGTGCGATGTCGCCATGATCAGCTGCACGCCTCCGGATGATAACGGATATGTGAACATGGGCGTCTCCTGTGACCAGACGAGAGTCGGAGTTGAAACCGCACGCGTTGTAATTGCCCAGGTAAACGGCAAGATGCCGCGGGTTTACGGCGACACCCTCATCCATGTTTCGGAAATCGACTATTTTGTTGAATGCGATGAAGACTTATATGAGATTCCTCTTATCAATAGCGATGATCCCATCGCTGAAAAAATCGGATACAATATATCCACACTGATAGAAGACGGAGACACTCTGCAGATGGGACAGGGAACCATACCCAATGCAATTTTAAAGTTTTTAGCGGATAAAAAGGATCTGGGCATACATACGGAAGTATTTTCCGACAATCTGGTTCCGCTTGTGGAAGCGGGAATCGTAAACGGAGCGAGAAAGACAATAAACAACAGGAAAATAATTTCGACCTTTATTCAGGGAACAAGAGCGCTTTACGACTATGTCGACAATAATCACATGATCTGCTTAAAGCCGGTAAGCTACACCAACGATGTCGGCGTTATCGCCCAAAATGACAATATGGTCGCCATCAACTCGGCGATTGAAGTGGACCTCATGGGTCAGGTAGTTGCCGATTCCATCGGATATAAAACCTTCAGCGGCGTCGGTGGGCAATTGGACTTCTTGCGGGGCGCGGAACAATCGAAAAACGGGAGACCTGTCATCGCTCTTCCGGCGACGGCTAAAAACGGATCGATCTCAAGAATCGCGGCAGCTTTAAAGCCAGGAACGCCGGTTACTACAACAAGGCAGGACGTCCATTATGTCGTAACGGAGTACGGTATCGCCAATTTATTCGGAAAGCCCATCAGGCAGCGGGCGAAAATGCTTACAGAGATTGCGGCGCCCCAGTTCCGGGAGCGGCTGGAAAAAGAATTCTATGAATATTACAGGCAAATAGGAGAATAAGCAGATAAAACACATTTTCAATATTTATCCTCCTCCGGCTCCAGTATTGCCCTGATAAACGATTTACATTTTCGTTGGGGTGGTACTGGAGCTAAAACTAAAAGCTGTTCAGAGTTTTTCTTTTCTATTTTGATATTATAGTGTAGAATTATTAAAAACTATATATCAAAACAAATGTTAGAGGAGGGATAAGGCTGTGCTGCAGAAAAATGAAGCGATTTTTCTTAATGAAATCATTGAGAAAGTTTACCTCACGACAGNNGGAGATGCTGGACGCATTGATTCCATGCCAGCAGGCTTCTTTTTATCTAGCCTCGAAAGAAAAAGAGCATCGTCTGGCGGACCCGGTGGGAAAGGGAATAATCCAATCCGAACTGCAGCGGTATATAGACGAATATGAGGATAAAGATTATACGAGATGGATCTTTATGAGCGGCAAAACCATGGTATACCGGGAGACGGATTTGTTCCCGGATAAAGTCCGGCAGGATAATGCATATTATAGAGACATTTATGTGCCTGCCAAAATATATTACTCTGCACAAGTGAGCATCGCTCGCGGAGAAACCTTTCTGGGAATCATTTCGCTGTACAGAAACAAGGAGCAAGGCGACTTTTCCGACAATGAGATGTTCATTTTGGAGTTATTGAAAGCCCATCTGGATAACAGAGCGAGCATAGAGTGGGAAAAAGAAAAGAATGAGCTGAGAGACATAAAAAGCAAGACACATTTTGATGCGTACCATTTTGTAGAAGAGTATGGCTTGACGACGAGAGAAGTTGAGGTTTTAGGTTTGCTGTTCGCAGGGATCCCCACCAGCACCATTTGCGACACCCTGGTAATCAGTCCAAATACTTTGAAAAAACACACATTAAGCATTTATAAAAAGCTTGGAATCAATAGCAGATGGGAATTAATCAATAGAATAAATTATCAGCGGTGAAGCACCGCTGTTTTTTGTTTCAACATAGGGATATAGTCNNCAGGGGGCAAAAAGAGTGTAAACGCAGAGAATTTCCGTAGAAAGAATTTTCAGATAATATGATAGCAGAAATGAGTGCTGCCAATAAGGGCTGCATGAAACTGTGATCATATTTTTTTGAGGAGGAATGGTTTATGGATTATGGAATTATATCCTGCATACCGATTGCCGTACTGATCATTGGGGTGCTTATCACAAAAAAAATGGCGGAAATGATCATTTTGTCTTCCCTGCTCGGCGCCATCCTGGTTCATAAAGGGGACTTTTTTTCAGGATACATAGGCATGATGTACGGGGCGCTTGCCAATCCCTCTTATCAGTTCTTGCTGATTATTCTGCTGGGATTCGGTGCAATCATCAAGCTGCTGGAGAAATCGGGAGCGTTGATGGGCTTCAGCGGCATTCTGTCAAAGTATGCCAACAGTCCGAAAAAATCCATGGTGGCCACATGGGTCATGGGAATTATTATGTTTGTTGACGATTACCTGAACGTGCTTGCCACGTCTTTCTCCATGAGAGCGATTACAGACAGAAACGGCGTACCGAGAGAGCATCTGGCCTATGGAGTAAATTCCATGGGAGCCTGTGTCTGTGTGCTGATTCCCTTTACCAGTTGGGCGGCCTTTGCCGTAGGCGTCATCTCCGAACAGGGATTTGGCTTTTCAGACTATGTTCGAAGCATTCCGTATATGTTCTTCCCATGGATCGCCATCATAGTCTGCCTGCTTGTGGCAGTNNCCAAAAGTGGGCCTGATCAAAAAAGGCTACGAAAGAGTAGCGGCTGGCGGACCGGTGCTGGTGGAGGAAAAAGCGGGAGACTCCCTTGTAAACATGGAGATAGACGAAGGTGCAAAACCAAGCTCTCCTTTGAATTTTATCATCCCTATCGTCGTCCTGGTCGCCGTCATGTTTATGTTTGAAAACGATGTTATTCACGGAATCTTGGCGGCCATTGCCGCGCAGGCGATATTGTATATCGCGCAAAGGATCATGACGCTGAAGGAATTCATGAGCAATCTGTTTGAGGGAGTTGCTTCCATGGCTACGCTTGCCGTTGTGATATGTTTTGCATATATGCTGGGCGCCGCCAACGATGCCATGGGCTTTGCGCCGTATGTTATCGGAGCCATGACAAAGGCCATTTCACCCAGTCTGCTGCCGGCTCTCGCTTTTATCGCCGTCGCCTTTGTAGCTTTTGCCGCGGCAAGCTTCTGGGTATTGATTATCATTACCGTGCCGATCTTCATTCCCCTCAGCGTCAGCATGGGAGTGGATCCAGCTATTGTAATAGCCGCTATCATGTCCGGAGTGGCCTTTGGAAGCAAATTCTGCTTCTATTCCGACGCCGTATTCATGACATCAGCGGGAACCGGAGTTTCCAATATGACACAGATCAAGGCGGTGGCGCCTTATGTGCTGAGCTCAGCGGCTCTGGCGGCTATATTCTATGTGATCGCAGGGTTTGTGATGGTCTAGCGGAATGGTTGCCGATCTTATGCCGGAAGTGAGTTAGAGGGGAAGATGAGTACAGCGAAAAGGAGTTTAACATGAAATCAGCAGATATTGTATTAAAGGGGAATGCGATCTTTACGGCGCGGTGTCCGAATCTTATTTCCGGCGGCATCGCCATAAAGGGCAATAAAATAGTCGCTGTAGGAGATGTCGGGGCGATAGACCGATGGATAGGAGAAGAAACCAGAGTTTTTACATATGACGATAAGCTCATCATGCCTGGCTTTATCGACGCCCATGACCACTATTTTATGGGCGCTATTTCAGCCAGCGAGCACATGTGTACNNTACGGAAATCGCAGCATCGACTTCCGAAGAAGAGTGCGTCGCTATCATAAATCGGTTTGCGGAAGGGCATCCATTGGAAAAAAGAATTTTGGGAATCGGCTGGTTTCCCGCAAACTGGGGCGACGCTCCGCTTCCAACCAAGCGTTCTCTGGACGCGGTGATCTCCGACAGGCCGGTTTATCTGCTGAGCGCCGATGTGCATACTTTTTGGATGAACTCGAAGGCGCTGGATGAAGCGGGCATTACACCGGAGATGAAACCAAGGAGCGGAGAAGTCGGACGATTTGATAATGGAGAACTCAACGGCCTGATTTTTGAACCGGAGGCATTTGCTCCTGCCATGGCGAAGGTCATGGATCTGGATAAGGAAGTGATGAAAGACGTACACCGGAAATTTCTGAATCATATTGCCGCTTGCGGAGTGACCTCCATCAGTGAGATGTCTGCGGATGATTACACGGAAACCACCTACAAGAACTACGGGGTGGTAAAAGAAATGGAAGAGGAAGGAGAACTTATCAGCAGGATTCACCTTTATACCAGGCTGGCAGGCTATACCGACTTTTCAAAAGCGAAGGAGCTTGAGAAATTGTATTGCTCTGAAAAACTTAGGATTTCCGGGGTAAAAGGCTTTGTAGACGGTGTGACATCCACATTCACGGGATACCTGCTGGAGCCCTACAGCGACAGGCCGGAGACCTCAGGAATTGGAGCTCCCTTAGAAACGAAGGAGGATATGGAGTCCTATATCGTTGCGGCAAACAGGGAGGGGCTTGCAGTAAGGCTGCATTGCATCGGCGACGGGGCTGTGAGAATGGCGCTGGATATGTTTGAGGCCTCCGAAAAGGAGAACGGCAAGCACGGCTTGAAAAACACTATAGAGCATATCGAAAGCATCCATCCCGACGATATCCCAAGATTTGCGGAGTTGGATGTGATACCGTCCATGCAGCCCTATCACTTGACCCTGGATTGCAACGAAAAGATCGCCAGAATAGGAATGGAAAGGTGTAGGTGGGAATGGCCTCACAAGACCATATTGGAAAGGGGTGGAAAGCTTGCTTTCGGAACAGATTATCCCGTAGTGGATTTCAATCCTTTTCCCAGCATCTATGCCGCTGTAACCAGATGTGACGACAATGGAAAACCTACGGGAATTAACCCCGAGGAACGTATTAGCCTTACGGATGCGCTTACAGCTTATACGGCGGGTTCGGCCAACGCCTATGGGCGCCTTAAGGATTTGGGCACCCTGGAAGAAGGGAAGCTTGCCGACGTCATCGTGGTGGACCGGAATTTATTCACAATCGGTCCACTGGAGATCAAGGATGCCTCTGTTGAGCTGACGGTCATGGACGGCAGGATCGTATACAAAAAAAAGGTCGGAATTCGTTAAAGATATCCCCCCTCGTCTTTTAATTGTAACCTTTTTGTAAGTTGTACCCCGATGTTTCGTGAACTATAATAAAGGGAAGAAACAAAAAGGGAATTCCAAATTGATTTTACGGGCAGCCCTGTAATTCTTATGACGAGGAGAAAATATATAATGAAAAAAATTGCTTCTGCACTGTTGGCACTCTGTATGGTTTTTTCACTGGCGGTTACAGGGGTGAGCGCCCAGGATAAAACTCACGAAATTACCCGACTGGAGTTTTGCCGGACCGCGTGGCAGATGCTTGTGGATACCGGATTGCTGAGCAAAGGCGAATCCGTCAGCGAACCCTTTAAAGACACAGAGGATGGCGCGGTGGCCAGCCTCTATGCGCATAAAATTATTTACGGCAAATCGACCGACACCTTTGATCCTTCCGGACTGCTTACCAGGGAGGAAGCCGCCGCCATCACGGACCGCATTTACGGCCTGATGGAACCGGGCCAGGAGGATACTGCCTATACTGCCGGTTTTAAGGATATGGGACAGATCTCGGGCTGGGCGGTCAAAAGCGTCAATGAGATGAACGGCCATGGCATCGTCGTCGGAACACCTCAGGGATACTTCGAACCGTCGGCCAAATTGACGACGGAACAC
>DLFX01000169.1:0-518 GCA_002482405.1 Firmicutes bacterium UBA7709
GTCCACAAGATATTTGATGAGGCGGGAGCGAACAACGTGATCTGGGTCTGGAATCCAAACGGGAAGTCCTTCCCTGATTTTGAGTGGAATGACGAGGCGATGTATTATCCCGGCGACGCGTATGTGGATATCGTCGGGCTTACGGCCTACAACACGGGAACCTACTATGCCGGCGAGGAATGGACCGGGTTTGCCCAACTGTACGATCCGATCTATTCCAAGGCGACGGCCCTTTACGGCCAGCCGCTGATGATCACCGAATTCGCGTCCAGCAGCATCGGCGGCGATAAGAATCAGTGGGTCAGGGATATGTTCACCCATATCGCATTGTATCCGAGGATCAAGATAGCAATCTGGTGGGACGGATGCGACTGGGACGCCAACGGCAACATCGCGAGGCCGTACTTCATCGATGAAACGCCGCAGCTCGTCCAGACCTTTAAGGAGTGGCTTAGTAAAAAGCCCCAGAATTGGGACGTCTACGCTTAAGAGGCAATCCGCTATGGACTGGGATGTTT
>DLFX01000169.1:587-2631 GCA_002482405.1 Firmicutes bacterium UBA7709
GTTTTACTGTGCATCGCGGCGGCCCTCACGCTGTGTGGCTGCACGCCTGCGGACCCTCCAACAGACCCCGTTGTTCCTGACGCCGTCTCACCCGATGCCGTTGCGCCCGTTGACGAGCATGAGAAGGAGCTGCTGGATCTCATGAAGGCAGGGAATGCGTTTATTGAATCCCTGCAGAAGGGTGAGCAGCCCTCCAATCCGCGCCAGGACCTGCCGGAATCGGACGCCCTTGCCGCTTTTAAGCGCTTTCTTGATCTGGACACGCTTTATGTGTCGGCAGTAGACAGCTATGAGAACTGCTGCACCATCACCGGATTGGACGAATATAATTATGACAACCATGTGCTGGTCTATTTCTGGCCTAAGTCAGACAGGCAGTGGTACTGTCCCATANNCCTGCCTGTTGCGGATGAGTCAGTCAAGAGATATATCGATATCCTGCGCCGCGACGACGCTGAAGCTCTCGCCACATGGGTCTTTGAATACGGCATAACGGAAGATGATATCGCCTATGCCAGGAAAGTCATTCAATACTACAAGAAGAACTGCGGCATGGACTTCTCCAGCACTGAGATCACATCGGTGCGGGAATATGACAATAAATTTAAATACACGGTTTTGACCGCCAGCGGTACGACGCTGGAAGCGGAATTTGCCTATGGCGATAATCTCTGTGTTCCAGTCCTGCCCGAACGGAGCTCAATTTAAGTTGGCTCTGCTCAAAATTCCAAGTATGGGCCGATAATTTTCTCGCCCTGCTCAGAATTTCGAGTTTGGAGTAACATTTTGCTCAAATTATCAAGAATAGCGTAGATTTTCTGTCTCTAGAGGCCTTCAAGCGGTTAAAACATACGCTACACTCGCATTTTTGAGCACGTCGAGACACATGGCTACGCCACGCTCACATTTTTGAGCACGCCGACGACTTGACTGGGCTTGACCGCCGGCAAGGCCGACCAGCTCGAAATGACAAAAAAGATACGCACCGAATCATTACTTAATAATTGGAATAAAAAAATGGACCGCGCCGTGAGAACACCCCTGGCAGGTCCATAAACTTTTTATGAAATTATTTTCGAATAAGCAGGCTGTGCCCCGTCATCTCCGAAGGCTTTTCAACCCCCATGAGATCCAGCAGCGTCGGCGCCACATCGGCCAGAACGCCGCCCTCCATCAGGGTTACAGGATCATTGGATATCACCAGGAGTGGAACCGGGTTCAGGGAATGGGCCGTCATGACGTGGCCGTCCTCATCGATCATGCTGTCGGCGTTTCCGTGGTCGGCGGTAAGGATCACCTGGCCGCCCAGCGCCAATACCGCGTCGATAACCTGAGGGACGCATTTGTCCAGGGCTTCAATGGCCTTTTCGGCAGCCTCCATGCTCCCGGTATGGCCCACCATGTCGGGGTTGGCAAAGTTCAGGATGATCACGTCATAATAATCTTCCTTGATTTTTTCCACCAGCTTTTCCGTAACGATATAGGCGCTCATTTCCGGCTGAAGATCATATGTCGCCACCTTGGGCGAAGGGATCAGGATGCGGTCCTCCCCGTTATTCGGCGTTTCCACACCGCCATTGAAGAAGAAGGTCACATGGGCGTATTTTTCCGTTTCCGCAATCCGGAGCTGCTTCAGATCAAGGCTGGAGAGGTATTCCCCCAATGTATTCTTTAAAGACTGAGGAGGAAAGGCCACATGGACGTTGGGCATTTCCGCGTCATACTGGGTCATGCACACATAGCAGAGATTTGAGACCACTTTTGTTCTGTTGAAGCCGTTGAACTTCGGATCTACGAAGCATCTGGTGATCTCCCTTGCACGGTCCGGCCTGAAGTTGAACATGATGACGGAATCGTTGTCCGAAACGGTGATGGCTTCTCCGTTATCCTTGCAGATGGGGGAAGGGAGAACGAACTCGTCGTTGGCGCCCTTTTTATAGGAATTTTCCAGGGCCGCGGCGGCGCTTCCCGCTCTTTCGCCTATGCCGAGGGTCATGGCGTCATAAAACTTCTGCACCCTTTCCCAGCGGTTATCCCGGTCCAT
>DLFX01000283.1 GCA_002482405.1 Firmicutes bacterium UBA7709
CTCGCTTACCCGCTTCATGATCTTGCTCCAAAGCCTGGCGGCGGATGCGCTTCCCGAGCTCAGCTCTACGCTCATGTCATTTCCGATCCACAAGGAAGCGGCATATTGGGGCGTAAAGCCTACGAACCAGGCGTCATAGTTGTCCGTGGTGGTTCCGGTCTTACCGGCTACCGGCTGGCTTCCTATGGCGGNNNNCTTCCATTTGTTACTACGGTTCTCAGCATATCCCGCATGATGAAAGCGACGCCTTCATCCATGATCCTGGTCGAGCTCGCGGTCTTTTCGAGGATCACGTCTCCGCGTTTGTTGGTTACCTTTGTATATCCGATGGGCGCCGTATAGTTTCCCTGATTGGCAAAAGAGCCGTAGCCCGCGGCCATTTCCAGGGGAGAGATCCCCTTGGTCATTCCGCCGAGAGCCAGCGCCGCAGCGTTCATATCGTTGACGCTGCCGGACTCAACAATGCTGGTGATTCCGCATTTCTTCAGGAAATTCAGGGAATTTTGCACACCGATATCGGTGAATATCTTAACCGCGTTTACGTTGATGGACTGCTCCAGGGACTCGCGCATGGTATTAAGGCCACTATAGCCGGAATACCAGTTCTTCGGCCACAGCTTCCCCTGAATGGTCAAGGGAGAGTCGTCGATGACGCTGGCAGCCGTCCAGAGAGCTCCGTAGCTGTTTCCCTCAGAAGCGGTGTTTTTTATGCCGGACTTGGATTTTTCCAGGCCGCTCTGGAGCGCAGGACCGTAAACCCCCATGGGTTTGATGGAGGATCCCGGCTGACGCGGATTGATCGCACGGTTGAAGATCAGCCTGCCTTCGATATTTCTGCCGCCTACCATCGCTTTGATGCCGCCGGTCTTGTAATCGAAGATCACCATAGCGGACTGGGGCTGTATTATCTTTTGTTTCAAGGTGTAAGTTGAGACGCTCTGATCCTTTACGTTGCAAATCTTTTTGGCAAGGGAAGCGCCCTGGTCGGAAAATTGGAAGAAATCCGGCGCGTCCTTGAAGAACTGGCCGCTGATCAAAAGGTTTCCATCGCTATCCTTGCTCTTATACTGCTGGGGAATATTGATGACGCTGCCGCTGCCTTTTATACAGTAGAAAATGCCGTCCTGAATCACGTACATATCCTTAAATTCAATGTTGTAGTCTATCTGGCCCTGATATTCCGTTTTGGGGAAATTCAGCCGTTTTCCTTTCAGCAAGAGAATGTCTCCGTTATCGGCGGCCTGATATTCGTCCTTTCCCAGCGTAAAAGTGCCATCGGAGTCGAAGAGGTTGTTATAGCTGTACAGCAGAATTTGACCGTTGCTCCCGAGGATGTTTCCGGCCTTATCCTTGATCTTGTTCAGCCCCGCGACCTTCGGGAAGTTGTTGTTGTTTGAAAACTCCTCTTCCGCGATCTTCTGCATCCTGGAGTTCATCGTGGTGTATATTTTCAGACCTCCGTTGGAAAGACGCCGTCTGGCTTCCGTCNNTCGTCGATATTCATTTTATCCATCAGGTCGTTTACGACCTGTTTGATGACATAATCGGCAAAATAGGAGGATATTTCATCAGTGCTATCCTGGCTGGGATTGATGAGGTCTCTCAAATTGACCGCCGCAGCCTCGTCATATTCCGCCTTGCTGATCATACCCTGATCCTTCATAAAAGAAAGGACAAGGTTTTTTCTGTCGATCACCGCATCGTTATAGACAAGGGTATAGACGTCGCCCTTGTTAAGGATGTTCGGATCGTCCGCCGCAACCTGCTCCGTGTCGTATCGCTTCACTGGGGCCAGACGGTTGGGATCTTTCGGGAGACTCGCAAGGGTTGCACATTCGGGCAGGGTCAGGTCCTGAACGTCCTTCGAAAAATATGCCTGAGCGGCCGCCTCGACGCCGTTTGTCCCGTATCCGAGATAGATGGTGTTCATATAGGCTTCCATGATCTGCTTTTTCGTTAAATGCCGTTCCAGCAGGACCGTATAATAAGCTTCCTTGATTTTTCTCGTCATATCGTACTTGGATTTTGTTTCCGCCAGATATAGATTCCTTGCAAGCTGCTGGCTGATGGTGCTTGTGCCGCTGATGCGGTCGCCCGTCATGACGCCTTCCTTGATAGCGCCCAGGATTCGTATGACATTGAAACCGTGATGGTTCCAAAAAGTCTTATCCTCAATGGAAACGAATGCGTCGATGAGATTCTGCGGAAGATCCGTATAGGATACGTTGGTCCTCTTTTCCTTATTCGAGGTCAACATGCTGTCTATAATATTGCCTTCGTCGTCGTAGAGCACGGAGTTTTCCGACAAAAGATCGTAGATATTGTTTGGATCGATCTTGGGTGCTTTTACGATGATGGAAGCGACGACGCCTCCAAGGACCAGGATCACCGCAATACAAATAAGCGATAAGGCCTTAAAGAATCTTTTTTTGTTTACCGTATATTTTTTCTTTTTCTTCTGTTTTTGTTTCTGCGTTTGATTTGTCATAGGCTCCTCAATATTGGTCTCATCAATCTGTGATGAGTTTGGCTTTGATAAAAATCTGCTCTGGGGCTTTGACTCAGAAAGCCGCTCCAGCCGGGATTTTCCG
>DLFX01000379.1:0-2423 GCA_002482405.1 Firmicutes bacterium UBA7709
CCACATGGACAGCGCTCTTACGGTATCAGCGGTTTCTTGCGGATGGAAACGGATGCCTCCCTTTGCCGGACCACGCGCAGCGTTGTGCTGAATACGGTAACCTCTGAAAACTTTGGTGGTACCATCGTCCATCTTAACCGGGATCGTGAAGTGGAGCTCACGGCTCGGCTGTCTCAATAACTCCCGGACTGCCGGGNNCGTGGTCAAATTGCGTCTGCGCAGCAATGAAAGGATTGTATCCTTCCTGTGTCATAAATAAAACCTCCCTTTACCGCATCACATACGGTTGCGGTATAAAAAATTTAGGTGATTGAGTGCCAGCTGGGCATTTTGCTATAGAATCTTCTGCAGAATTCTTCACTGTCATCATATTCTATTGTAAATATCAATGTCAACAAGAAATAAGAAGTTCTAATGTTATGAAAATTTCGCAATGTAATTAAATGTAAGGCAATTTGGAAGCTTATGTAATCACGGAGAATTATGGTTCAAAACACAGGTGGGATGGGGATCTGAAGCATAATTGAAATATCAAAGCGTGCAGTCATATTCTGATTTTAGGATCCCACAGGAAGCGCGGGGATGCATTACATAATATGTAAATTTTCTTGAGCTTTTATACGGAAAAAATTTGATATTTTTTGCGATATATTACGGGGAAAAACGGCAGGGTTCGAGTTGCCTGAATAATCGAAAAAGGTTGTAAATCCTTGTGAAAGATTGCATAATAAGGGTACGAATAACTATACGAACAGTGAAAAGAGATCATGCCGCCGGCATTGGCGGTGAAATGGAGATCAGCATGTCAGAAAAGATGACTCAGGAACTTTACAGAGAACTGTTGGGCCGCCTGACGGACCGGCAGCTTTTGAAAGGCTTTAAGCTTTCCAAAAAGGCGATGCTTGAATTGATCCAGCCGGAATCCGCCAGATGGAAGGCGGGGATCAGGGATATAACAAGCCGGGAAACAGTGGTCTGCAAGGATGTTTTAAAGCTGTGCGAACCGGCCCTATCCTCTTTTTCGGAAGAGCCGGAGGAGGGATGGCTCTCCTATATTTACAACGGGATACTGCATCGGCTGTTTCCTGAGGAAACGGAAAAAAGGGAAGAAAACCCCCGGGATGCGGCCGGTTTATTCTATATGGAAGTATTGCGGTTTTTCCTGCAGTATGAAATGGAAACAAAGCCTTTTGATCCCAAATTGCATATGGCGTTTCTTACAGAGCCTGAATATGGCGGTACTGAGACGGCGGCGGAATACGGCCGGCTTCTCGATATCATCCGGGATCAGCACATTTATGGATTCATGAGGATCGGCTCGGAAATCACGAGGCATAAGACCCTTGCCCACATCGCCGGCGTCCATTACATCGCCATGCATGTGGCGCGGCAGCTCCTTGCCGCCGGGGTGCCCGTCGATATTGCTCTGGTTTCCGGCTCCGCCTTCGGCCACGACATCGGAAAGTACGGCTGCAGGCCCGAGGAGGCTGCGCGAATCCCGTACCTGCATTATTATTATACGGACATCTATTTTAAACGGAATCATATGCCGTCGATCGGCCATATTGCGACGAACCATTCCACCTGGGACCTGNNCTTGAAAATCTCTCCGCCGAGTCCCTGATCCTGATCTATGCGGATTTTCGGGTCAAAAGCGTCAGAGACGGGGAGGGCGGGGAAGTCGTGACTTACTTCAGCCTGAAGGATTCCTTTCAGGTCATACTGGATAAGCTGGACAATGTGGATGACGCGAAGCGGGCCCGGTATGACAGGGTTTACGCCAAGCTGAAGGATTTTGAGGATTACATGGAAGGCCTGGGGGTCAATACCGACCTGACCACAGACGAGATCAGGCCCCCCGAAAGGAAGGACGCGTCGCTTTTCAGCCCTGAGGAGGCGGTGAGAAGCTTAAAGCATCTGGCAATCAGGCACAACCTCCTGGTGATGCACAAATTTAACGGGGAGGCCTCCTTCAGCGAGATCATCGAAACCGCGAGAAGCGAGAAGAACTGGAAAAATGTAAGGGCTTACATCAATATCTTTCAGGAATATTCCGCTTATATGACACAGAAACAGAAGATCATGACCTTAAATTTCCTCTATGAGCTTTTAATGAACCGGGAGGGGGACATCAGAAGGCAGAGCGGGGCGCTGATGGGCAATATCATCGTCCATTACGACGAAGAATACAGGAAGAAACTGCCCCAGGGGGTCAGCCAGTCGCCGGATGTGATCACAAGCCTGGATCTTTGGGCGAAGTACCTGGAGCTGATCATTCAGCCGGACCATAGAGCGACGGAGCAGCACAGAAGATGGCTGGGCTATGCGCTGAGGTTCGTCGTGAACTCGGTGCAGCAGTACTGCCACACGGCTGACGCCCGGGAATATCTGAATATATTCCTTCAGTATTACCGTGATATGGA
>DLFX01000379.1:2468-2657 GCA_002482405.1 Firmicutes bacterium UBA7709
GCGCTCCCTCTGGAGGTCTGTACGCGGGAGGACAAGGGGACGCTGCTGGACTTTACCGTTCGTATGGCGCAAAAGGACACCGTGGAGATCCAGATTGCGGCGCTCCGGTTTCTGTATCACCTGTCCTGCGATCCCCAGTGCCGGGAAGAATTTCTCCCCGAGATATCGGACTGTCTCGACAGGATCGAT
>DLFX01000379.1:2664-3544 GCA_002482405.1 Firmicutes bacterium UBA7709
GGGTTGAGTTTCTGATGGCTAAGGTCCGCAGCAATCTGGGGCTTTTTCAGACCGAGGAACAGAAAAACCGCTTTGCGGAGCTGTTCTATGGAAAAACAGGGGTCGCTTCGGAGCTGTTTCTGGAAAACCTCAAGGCGGCGACTCCGTGGATCCTGAAAATCTTAAATCTTGATCTGCTGCTGGATCAAACCCTGAACGAGACGTGGAGCCCGATCCTTCAGGTTGCGGCGCACCTTTCCAATCTGATCAAGGTGAGAGAACGTGTGGCTGTCCGGCACAGGGCGGGGGAAGCATTACTTTCCATCATTCCGCTTTTGACTCTTGATCAGAGAAACGAGATCGCGATAGAACTCAGCAAAGGGTTGGAAATCGGAGAGTACGAGTTCTCAAAATATATTCCCCAGTATCTCGGGGAAATCGCTTTATACCTTCATCCCGACGAGCTGGACGAGCTGATCCTGGACTTCAAAAAGATGCTTACGAGTTCCAACGACAGGATATGTTCCGTTACGCTGGATACCCTGGGCGTGATGCTGGAAAATTATCCGGCCTATCAGGAACGGTTTCGGGAGAGCTCCGCAGCGGTGCAAAAGCGCAGGGAGAGGATTCTTTCCATGATCCTCAAGGGTCTGTCCAACTATCGCGAAGCGGTCAGCCAGGAAGCGTTTCTGGTGATCGGACAGTACCTTTTCGGCGGCCGTCTGACCCTGGAAGAGAAATATAAGATCTTTGCGGTGATCTTTAAGAAAATGCTGACTCTCGTAATGGCTCAGGAGGAGTCGGAGCTTTCCTTCTTCAACAGCGCCGCATCCCTGAACCATATCTACCGTTTCCTGTCGGAGTACCTGTTCCTCCACGGGAACTTTGCGATGCCTGTCAC
>DLFX01000379.1:3576-7752 GCA_002482405.1 Firmicutes bacterium UBA7709
CGTTTTCCCTGGGCCATAAGAAAATCGCAGGCATCGTCAGAGATCTCGGCTATGAGGTGTACCTCGCCATCGACGAATTTTTCTGGTCGAAAAAGACCCAGCCGAAGATGATCCGCAGGCAGATCATCAGCATGTCCATATCCGATGAAATGAACGTCTACCTGTTTCCCGACGAAATCCCGGTCAACATCGGCAATCCCTCGGATCTGAAGCGGATGAAGGAAGAGCTGTTCCCCGGGCGGAAGGTCCATATCGTGGCGGGGACCGACGTGATCAAACACGCGTCCGCATATCACGTTCCTCCGGAGGAAGGTTCGATCCATGGATTTCCGCATCTCATCGCCAACCGGTCAAATCCCAACGACTCGGTGGATCTTTCCATGATTGCCGGCGAGATCCGGCGCTTTGATCTTCCCGCCCATCTGGAGGAGATCAGTTCGACCAAGGTCAGGGAAAATATCGATTTTAACCGCGACATTTCAAACCTGGTGGATCCGCTGGTGCAGAGCTTTATCTATGACAACAGCCTGTATCTGAGAGAACCGCTGTTTAAAAATATTTTTATTCCCAAGAGGGTTCAGTTTGAAATCGTGGACCGGTTCTGTGAGGATCTGGTCCGGGAACTGGAAGCGACCATATTCAGAAGCCATGACGATAAGAGCAGGATACGGGAATATTTGTTGCGGAAGGACGCCAACGCGGTGATCGTCCGGGACGGATACCAGGGCGGCATACCTGTGGGGATCGCGGCCTTTCATGAGGTGGGGATGTCCGACCTCTACGGCGAATTCAGCAATCTGCGGCTTTCGTCCCGCATCAGAAGCATCACCTCGGGTAAGGTCATCATCCTGTCCGGCGTTGCTTCCGTTCGGGAAACTTCCATTAAGAACGCGGAACAGCTTGCCGTTACCGAGGCCCTGGCTTATTGCGTCAAAAATGATTTCACCTATGCCATTTTTCACAATCATCTGGGAGATACGGACAGAAACATGATCGGCCTTTTGGAGAGGCAGGGGTTTCAGCCCATATACGAAAATGAGGCGGAGGACGAACCAATCTACGCTGTGGATATGAAATTTCCGGTCACATTCTACAGCGACATTACGACCATGGTGAAACCGCCTTTTGATAAGCGTCCGAAAGTTCTGAACGTTATCGCCGAGTCTCATGTCAGGATACAGCAGTATCTGGCAAAGCTTTACCGGGGGAACCTGATCCTGACCTTTGACGCCGAGGTGATGAACCACCGGATCATCGATATGGTCACAAGGGAAAACAAAGTCCCCAACGAACCCCTCACGGTGAAAAATCCGGGCGAGTATATGTGCGTGCCCTTCGGCAAGATCCTGAGGGGTATGGCGGTGCCCAACACCGTGACGAAGTCGCTCCACACGGAGAAAAGATTCGAGCCGGAGCTTGACCGCTTTCAGATCACGGAATATCCGTACTATTCTCCGCTGGTAACCCAGGTGAGGACCATCAAATCCTTCCGCAGGCCGATCATCCTTACGGACGAACTGCTTCACAAGGGATACCGGATGAAGGCCCTGGATCCGATTTTGAGACAGGAGCAGGTAGACGTGGTGAAGATCATCGTGGGAATCCTTTCCGGCAGGGGAAAGGATCTGATGACGCTGCAGGGGAGACAGGTGGACAGCGTGTATTTCATCCCGAATCTGAGGTCCTGGTTTGTGGAATCGGCGATGTACCCCTTCCTCGGCGGAGACAGCATCCACCGGGAGAGGATACCGGGGGGTGAAACGGCCAATGCAGGACTGATTCCTTCCATCAATCTGATCCTTCCCTACGTCGCTCCGAATTTTATGAGGGATCTGCCGCGGAATGCCCAGTATGATTTTTCCCTGTCCTGCCTTGAGAACACGAAGAATATCATGACGGTGCTGGAGGAAGAATACCAGCAGGTCTACGAAAGGAATCTCACCATGAACCGGCTGAGCGAGGCGGTGATGTCACCGAGGTATCCGGATAAGGGACTGAACATGAGCTATGATCTGAACCTGCCGCCATCGGTGTATGTGGCAAACGATATTGAACTGTTGAAGCGCCTGGCGAATATCATAATAGATTAAGGCCTTTTCAATCAGAGGTGAGCACCAGTCGTCAGGAGACGAATCTGAATTGTGTGAACACTAAGCATCAGGAGACGAATATGTATTACTTGGAAGATTTGATAACAGAAGGAGAAAAAGATACTATGGCGGCCGGGGGAGCCCCCTTCGGCCTTTCCGGGAAGAAGCGGGTCCATATCCTCGGTCTTGGAGATGTGGGAGGAACCCTGCTTATGGGCTTGAAGCTGCTGGGAGGGGACGTCGTTGACCGCATCGGGATCTGCTGCGGGATTGACGCCGGGAAACGCTATGAGTTCGAGATGAACCAGATCGCATATCCCTGGAATTACGATGACCTGCCGGAGGTTGAGACCGTAGAAAAAGAAGACCTCTTTAACTGCGACGCCTTTGTGTTTTGCGCATCCAAAGCGGTTCCCGCGGTGGGAACCGAGGTTTCCGACGTGCGGATGGCGCAGTTTGAAGCCAACCGGGAAATCATCAGAGAGTATGCCGTCATGGCGAGAAATAAAGAGTACCGGGGTCTGTTTGCCGTGGTGTCCGACCCGGTGGATGCGCTCTGCGGAGAGGCTTATCGGGAGAGCAATAAAAATGAAGCGGGCGTTACCGATAACAAGGGGCTTCGTTCCGGCCAGGTTCAGGGATACGGGCTGGGAGTCATGAACAGCAGGGCCGCGTATTATGCCAAAAGAGATGAAAGGTTCCGGTCATTTTTGACGGAGGGACGCGCATTCGGTCCCCATGGAAGGGATCTGGTCATCGCCAACAGCATCGCGAATTACGACGACGCTCTTTCACGGGAGTTGACGGCATTGGCTGTGGAGGCGAATATGAAGGCCAGGGAAGCCGGGTTTAAGCCGTATATCGCGCCGGCTCTGTCCTCGGGCGCCCTGTCGATCTTGCTGACGCTGCGGGGAGAGTGGCACTACAGCTCGGTTTCGCTGGGCGGCGTCTTTCTGGGCGTCAGGAACCGCATGACGGAATCGGGGGTGGAGGTGGAATCCCTGCCCCTTCCGGAAGCGCTGTTCCGCAGGATCGAGCACGCGTACCGCGAACTGGAACGGATCCATACGGGAGGTGATCATCGTGGCTGATATCTGCCTGATAAGACCTCGCTGCCGGGAGGAAGAAAAGACCAAGCGGCTGAGCGCTATTCTGGAAAAAAGCCTGGCCGGATATTCCTGTGAAACCGTGACGACGGCGGAGGAATTCGGAGAGTTGAAGAATAAAAAGCTTCTGTTTGCCATCTCCCTGGGGGAGTCCGGCATCAATCTCGAACATTATTCCATCCTGAAAAAGATCAGGCAGGACAGGACCTGCTTTGAGGGAAGCGTCGGCGGCATCATCATAGACGGAAACAGCGAGCTCTTCACCAAATCAGTGGGAAGAGAGCTGGTGTTCAGCGCAAACCGCTCCGGCTGCACTTTTCCGGGAAAGCCCCTGGTGGAGGGTACAAAGTCTCTTGAAAACTATAATATCGTCGCGGCAAGGCTGGATGTGGATCATCTTCAGGCGTATATGCATTCCGGAAGGGTTCTGGTGGAACAGATCATGAACTTCAGCCCGCCCAGAAAGAAGAATCCCAAAATACTGGTGCTCCACGCCAGCAACTATCAGAGGTCCAACACCCTGGCGCTGTGGAAGATGGTTCAGCGGCATCTTCCGGACTGTGAGATCACGGAAATCTCTCTCAGGAACGGCACCGTAATGGACTGCATCGGCTGTCCTTACACCACCTGCCGCCATTTCGGCGAGATGGAGAACTGCATTTACGGCGGAGTCATCGTGGAGCAGGTATTTCCCGCAATTCTGGACTGCGACGCCCTTGTGATGGTGTGCCCGAATTACAACGACGCCATCAGCGCGAACCTTGCGGCATTCATCAACCGGCTCACCGCCCTGCTTCGGAAGAAGAAGTTTTACGACAAGTACCTTTTCGGCATCATTGTTTCCGGATACAGCGGGGGGGACATCGTAGCGCAGCAGCTGATCAGCGGGCTCAATATGAACAAGACATTTATCCTGCCCAGCCGCTTTGCCATGATGGAGATGGCCAACAAGGCCGACAGTCTCGTGGAGCTTGCAGGGG
>DLFX01000302.1:0-565 GCA_002482405.1 Firmicutes bacterium UBA7709
AGGCGAGCCTGTCTATGAGAATATAAAGCTTAAGGAAAGGATGGGCTATATTCCTGACGATCTTTATTTCTTTTCGACCTACAACCTGAAGGAATCGGCGAAATTCTACCGCTCCATCTACCCCAGCTGGAATCAGGAACGCTATGCCCGCATGACAGATCAGTTTGATCTGAACGATAAGCGCAAGCTTTCCAAATTTTCAAAGGGGATGCAGAAGCAGGCCGCCTTTATTCTGACCATGTCCTCCATGCCGGATTATCTCGTTCTCGACGAACCCATCGACGGCCTGGATCCCATCATCCGCAAGCTGGTCTGGAAATACATCGTCGAAGATGTGGCGGAGCGGGAAATGACCGTTTTGGTTTCCTCCCACAATCTGCGCGAATTGGAAGGCATCTGCGATTGCATCGGCATCCTTTCCAAGGGCAGGATGATGATCGAGCGGGACCTTGACGAGTTGAAATCCGATATCCATAAAATCCAGGTCGCCTATAAGGATGCTCCTGGGGAAGATCCCTATAAAGGCCTGAACGTGCTGCACAGGGAATCCAGAGGGACTGTGGAT
>DLFX01000302.1:586-5700 GCA_002482405.1 Firmicutes bacterium UBA7709
GACGTGGTGGAAAGCGTCATCAATCAGAGTCATCCTGTCATCTTCGACATGCTGCCTCTGTCTCTGGAGGAGATATTTATCTATGAAATGGGAGGTGGAGATAATGAGATCGAAAGCATCATATTTTAGCATATCAAAGCCGCTGGTCGTTGAAAATCTGCGCCGGTTCTGGGCGATCCCCGCTCTGGCTTTTCTGGTTTACTTCCTGTCGGGAGTATTTCCGATCCTCATGTCCTACAGGGATCTGAGCGGCATGGCCAGATATATCGCCGAAAGCCTGAACAACCAACAGCCCTTTTATATGTTTGCCCACCTGATTTTCCCGGCGGTGGCCGCAGTGGTCATTTTCAAGTATCTCCAGGGGGTAAGCTCCGTTTCGGTAATGCATTCCATGCCCTTCACCCGGGCAAAGCTCTACAACAGCGGCTTTCTTTCCGGGCTGATCCTCATCGCGGCGCCGATCCTGGCAAACGGACTGATCCTCCTTGCCATCAGCAAGCCGGCATATAGCCGCTATGCTACGGAATCGGGACTGGTGGTCGATACCGTCAACTGCTTTGCCAGAGCGGATATCCTCAACTGGATCTGGGTCTCCCTTTTGATCGCCTTCTCCATATACGCCGTATCGGTCTTTGCCGGCATTGTGACGGGGAATTCCCTGATGCATTTTGCTACCGCCCTTTGGTTCAACTTCCTGATCCCCGCGCTGTACGCCATCTTCATCGTCTATTTCTCCTACTACCTGTACGGCTTTAACACATCCGGAAACTGGACGGAGTTCGGCCTTTGGCTTTCGCCTTTCCTGAACGTGCTGCAAACAGAGGGCGCCTTCGGAGCAGGCGCCGTGATATTCTACATCGTAAGCTTCTTTATCCTCTACGGGATATCCCTTTTCTTTTATCGGAAAAGGAAGCTGGAGCGCGCGACAGATGCCCTTGCGTTCGGATTTATGGAGCTGATCATCTGCTTTCTCATCGCATTCTTCGGCATGACGCTTCTGGGCCTCTACTTTGGTTCTCTCGGCGAATCCGAAATGTATATGTACGCAGGCCTCGCGTCGGGCACGGTGATCTTCTTTATCATCGGCAGAATGATCGTAAAGAAAACGCCGCGGATCTTCAACGGGCAAAGCTTAAAGAGCTTTGGAGTCTATGCGCTCATCGCGGTGCTGTTCATCCTGAGCCTGAGATTCGACGTCACGGGCTTTGAGAAGCGGGTTCCCTCCCCCGACAGCGTGAAAAATTTTACTATGAGCGAGGATTTTGTTCTGGGTGCTAAAACCGGAATCTATGACTGGAACTCCAGCATTTTATATAAAAGCGCCGACGGAAAAGGATTCCGCCTGAAGGATCCCGCCAATATCGCCGCTGCCACCACGCTTCATCAGGCCTTGATCGACAATAAATCCAGATTTGAAAAAAACGATGGCAGCTTGTGGCTTACCGGCGTGAGTCTGGAATACAATCCGGATTCCACTTTCTCCATGACAAGGCGCTATCAGATGAGCTACGACTTCTTCCGCAGCAGCCCCGAGTTCAGACAGATCTATGAATCGAAGGAGTTCAAGGACTACTGTACTCCCGCCAATCTGAACTATGTCAATTTGACAGAGATCACTGTCAGCAGCGGCATTCCCTTCAGAGACGGCGTTGAAAGCTCTGATCAGAATGTTGAAATAAGAAGCCAGGCAGATATGAAAGAATTCATCGCGTGCCTCGACCATGACTATCAGAAGCAGAGCTTTGAGGAAATGGTGAGCCTGAAACACCCCTACGCTACGGCCAATATCACGTTCAACTACCGGAATGAAAATTCCGATACACCGAACCAACTGCTCACCAACAACGTATCCCATCAGATAACGGACAGCTACGTGAACACCATCAAGTGGCTTAGCGATCACGGTTACGATGTCAGATTCGCTCAGGACGCCGGTGAAGTCGACCATATTACCCTCTATCATTACATCGACGGTAAGGGATCGGCCGGCGGAAATCCTTCCGCCGCATATACCGACGATAAAGCGATGCCTACACCAGCCGGCCAGAAAGGACTCGAGATCTCCGATCCGGACAGGATCCAAAAGCTTCTCGACACCTATGAAACGCAGAATATCAATTACAAGGATTATTACTACGGCATCGTCTCATACAAAGGGGGAAGCCAGAAGGATCCGAATTCCGCGGCCACGGTGCAGATTTACTTCAATGAAGGAAATGTCCCGGACTATGTCCTGGAATATTTCAAATAACAGGCAATCAACGGGGGTTTTTATGATATATGACCTGATCATCATAGGCGCCGGAGCCGCCGGCCTCTTTGCGGGCGCTTCCCTGCCCAGCCCCGTCAGGGGGCTGGTGCTGGAGAAGAAACCGTCCCCCGGCCGGAAGCTCTTGCTCACGGGGGACCGCCAGTGCAATCTCACACACGGCGGAAGCATCAAGGATTTTATCACTCATTACGGCAGGAACGGATCGCGGGTCCGCTCTTGTCTGTATCGCTTTAACAACCTGGCCGTGGCGGATTTTTTCGAAAGCAGGGGACTTCCGCTTTTAGAGCGGGAGGATGGAAAAATCTTTCCACGGTCCCTGCGGGCCCAGGATGTTTTAGACGTCCTCATCACATGCTGTGTCGAAAACGGCTTGGACTTCCGCTATTCGTCCGCCGTGGACCGAATCGGCGTGAGGGGTGAGGGTCCCCTTTACACCGTGTACTGCGGCAAACATTCCTATGAGACAAAGAAGCTCATCGTCGCCACCGGAGGCTGTTCTTATCCAGCCACGGGCTCCGACGGGAGCTTTCTCTCTGTGCTTGAAAATATGGGGCTCGAAATCTGCCCTCCCGCTCCGGCTCTGGTTCCGATTTACCCGGAGCAATACCCTTACCAAGGTTTATCCGGCATTTCTTTTCAGGACGCTCTGGTGACCGTCAGCCACACACAGAGCAGAGACGCGCTGCTCCTCACTCATACCTGCTTTTCCGGTCCCGCGGTTTTGAATCTCTCCCGCCATGCACACGCAGGCGATACCGTGACGGTCAATTATTACCCAACAAAACCGGAAGAAACGATCTTACGGGAGCTGTCCCAAGCCGTGACCGGCAGCGGAAAGCAGCTTCTTACCGTTTTATACGAATACTCCGGGCTTCCAAAGCGGTTTCTGGAAGTCCTGTGCAGGCGCGCCGGGACCGATGGAGCCGAAAAGGCTTCCCGGATCTCCCCCGCCGAGCTGAAAGCGCTAATCAGGCTCATCGCCCGCGACGAGTATAAAATACAAAGGATGGGAGGATACGAGGCCGCAATGGTCACGAGAGGCGGCGTCGCCCTCTCGGAAGTCGACAGCAAAACGATGGAGTCCCTAAAATATCCCAGCCTCTTTTTCGCCGGCGAGGTGCTGGACATCGACGGGGATACGGGAGGATACAACCTGCAGTTTGCATTTTCCTCCGGCCATTCCGCTTCCAGGAGCATTTCCGGCAGCGCCCTCCGATAACTTTTTTTTCCTGTTTTTCATATACTGATTATGAAAATCGGCGTCGATTAAAAATCGCGCCTAAATTAGAACAGGAGTAACGTTATGGCTATTAAAATATTCATTGATCAGGGGCATAACCCGGTCAATCCCAATGCGGGGGCGGAAGCGAACGGCGTCAGAGAGCAGGACATCAATTTTGAAGTGGGCATCAGACTGGCAGAACTACTTAATAACAATCCCAATTTTGAAGCGCGGCTGTCAAGGCCTACCGCGGATACACAGCTGGGGAACAGCGTAACAACCAGTCTCCAGGCCAGAGTAGACGGCGCCAATAACTGGCCTGCGGATCTCTTTATCAGCCTCCATTGCAATATCAGCGAAATTACAACGGCCAGCGGCAGCGAGGCATTCGTGTACAGCGCAGGCAGCGCCGCTTACGATGTGGCGACGCGCATCCTGGAAGGCCTTCACAATCAGACCGGACTTCCCAATCGCGGTGTTACGGTTACGACTCACCTCTACGTCCTGAGAAACACGTCGATGCCCGCAGTGCTGGTGGAGATGGGCTATATGAGCAACCCCACAGACCTGGAGCTTCTAACCAACGATCCTCAGAGCTTTGCAAGAGGCATTTATAACGGATTGCTGACTTATTACGGTTTAGCATAAAAGTGACATTTTCAGCCCGGTAAAAACACAGCACTATCAGGTCGCGAATTTTAGGATTCACGGCCTGTTTTTTACTATAGTCCAAATTTTGAGCAGAAAGGCGTGTCTGGATACACTATAAACGAAATTCTGAGCAGAAGATAATTAAAAGTTAATCAAAAAATATTTGACATATTATTTCACATGCGTTAATATTGTATATATCGTATATATACAATATTTTTAATGGAGAAACGCAATGGATATCATCATCAGCAACGCAAGCGGTAAACCCATCTATGAGCAGATCACATCCCAGATAAAAGCCATGATCCTGAACGGAACCCTCAGTGAGGGGGGAGCCCTGCCCTCCATGCGCCTCCTGGCAAAAGAGCTCAGAATCAGCGTGATTACGACAAAGCGCGCATACGAGGATCTGGAGCGGGATGGCTTCATTGAAACGGTGACCGGGCGGGGAAGCTTTGTCGCCGGGAAAAATCTCGAATTTGTGCGGGAAGAACATCTGCGCATGATCGAGGAGAAACTTCAGGGAGCTGTTGGATTGGCGAAAACTGCCGGCATCGGACTGGAAGAAATGACGGAGATCCTAAGTCTGTTATATGACGGCGAGGATGGAATCGAAGATAATGGAGGCACCAGATGAATTACGCAATAGAAATCAGCGGCCTGTCAAAACGGTTTGACGGATTTCAGCTGAAAAATATTGATCTGACCCTGCCCCAGGGAAGCATTATGGGCTTCATCGGGGAAAACGGGGCCGGAAAGACCACAACCATCAAACTGATTCTGAATCAGTTGAAAGCGGATTCCGGAGACATCCGCATCCTGGGATTTGATTATAAGAAGGACGAGAAAAAACTGAAAAATGAGATCGGCGTCGTTTTCGATGAAAGCTATTTCCATGAAAACCTTCAGCCGAAGCACATCTCAAAAATAATGAGGCGCATCTATACCCAGTGGGATGAGCCGCTG
>DLFX01000115.1 GCA_002482405.1 Firmicutes bacterium UBA7709
ACAGCAGCCAGTAGGAAAGTCCCGTCCTCCGCAGCAAATAAATGGTTTCTCCAAGCCTTATCTCTCTAATAAATTTATGACCCTCAAAGATGATAATAGCGATGATAAGGACATTGAAGAAACCTTTCATCCATTTCATTAAATCTTTATTTTTCAATAGAATGATTAATTTGTTAAAAAAAGTCATATTCCATGGTCCCCTGCGCTACGATCCTGCGATATCCAAGAACTTGATATCCTATATTTTAAGCTGTATCTATTTTAGTCTATATTCGCTGAAATGACAAACAGATATTGTTGTTCCTGCGAAATTGCCTCGTTAAACCGCGCCGACTTACCGGGGTCATGGGTCGTTGCCAAACTATTTAAAATTATCCTTCAGCGTCTCCTCTGCTTCCGGAGTAAGAAGAAACAGATACATGAAGTCATTGGATATTACCACGGGGAGGTCGACAAAGGAAACGGTTTTCGCCCCGCGAAACAGTGTGATCAAACTCCTCGCCTCGTTCACATCGATGTTAGTTTCCATCCTGCCGGACAGCCCCTGATAGAGCTTGTACGCGGCGGGGACTTTAATGTCTGACTTCTGCTCGATCAGGGCCGCCAGAAAAGCCTTCTCCACCTCGATTCGCGAAAGGTCCCCTTCAGGATAGCCATGTCTGAACCGGACCAGCATTTCAGCTTTCCTCCCGTCCAAAACCTGCCGGCCCTGTTCCAGATCGATGGAAAGATTCTGAAAGGGATCCTCGTATTCCATGCGCATGGGCACATCGAATTCCACNNACGCCGCCTACAGCATCCACCAGATCTCTGAAAGCCCCGGTGTCCAGCTTGATATAATCATGGAGCTCAATCCCAAGCACCTCGTTGAGCTTTGTCATCACCGCCTCGGTCGAATTTCCTCCGGCATACCCGGAAAGCTTTCTTTGCGCAATCCCTTTCTTTCCGTCATCGGGCAAAACTTCCAGGTCCCTCGGAAGAAACATGATGTTTACCCGGTCCTTATCCTCATTGTATCCCAGCAGCAGAATGGTGTCGGGATAATCCGATCCTTCCGCGCTGCACATCACCAGCACGTTGGCCTGCCCGCCCTTCAGGTCCGCCGCCAGAGAGGCGGGATTTGACAGAAGGCTTATCCCGCAGATAGCGAGAAAAACCACGGTGATCACTCCCGCTGCCAGTCCGGGCCTCTTATATTTCACGATATTCCTTACCCGCCCCTTCACGTTGGATTCATGAAACGCAATGGCGCAATTTTTCCCAAGCCCGTTTCCGTTCCAGGCCATGCTGAGAAGTGTTTCCGCATAATCGCTGCCGGTGCCGGTTTTTAAAGCTTTTACTGCGCCCTCATCGCAGGACAGTTCCATGTCCTTGTCGAACAATCGAAAGGATATCCACAGGACCGGGTTGAACCAATGAACGCACAGAGCCAGAAACGCCAGCGGTTTCACAATGTAATCGAACCTTTTGACATGGTAGAGCTCATGAAGCAGAATATGCTTTAGACTCTCCCGGCTCCGCCCGCAGAACCAATCGCCGGCTGCGGCGGGCAGAATCACCTTGGGCCTTAAAATTCCGCATACGAACGGGCGATCCGCCCTGTCCGATTCATAGACGAGTACCGTTCTTTTCATATGTACGGCCCCTTTGCATTCCTCCACCAGCTCCCGGTCTTTGAAGAGCGTTCCGGTGCGCATGCTCCTGCAAAGCTTTCCATAGGAGATCCCATTGTAAAGCAGCAGCGCGACGATTCCAAGAATCCAAAGAGTCACCACCGCTGCGGTAAAATAGTCTGTCGGCGCCGGAGCGGAAGAAAGGGGCACCGCTGTCAATCCGCCCGCCGCCCCCTCTCCCGCCGGATAAGCGGCCGACCCCGACAGTTCTTGTGCTCTGTGACCCGACAGCACTTCAAAGTCCAATGCCTCTGCCAGAGAAGTCACTTTCAGCGTAGAAGTATAGGTGTCCACCCCCGGCTTAAAACCGTTCAGCGCGCTGAAGATGGAAGGAAAGGAAAAAGGGCAGATCATTCTGTATAAGACCACCGTCCACAGGGCATAGGAAAAGGCCCGCGGCAGCGCTCTCCCTGCCGATCCCCGCAGAAGGACGACAATGAGAGCGACAAGCCCCGCGGTTATGCTCATGTTCAAAACCGCCAGAAACAGATCCGTCATCTCACTCACCCTGTTCCTTTCTGCTCTCGTCAATGATCCTCTTTAATTCCGCGGCATCCTCCTCAGACAGGCGTTCCTTTTTTAGAAATGCGGCTAAAAACATGGGCAGGGAACCCTCAAAGGATTTTTCCAGAAGCTCCCTGCTCTCCTGGATCAGTATCTCTTCCTTCCCCACCAGATACGTCACCGTAGCGCGTTCATTTTTTAAAATTCCCCTTTCGCACAGCTTCCTTAAAACCGTATAGGTGGTGGACTTGTTCCACCCCAGGATTTCCGCGCACAGCGCCGCCAGCTTTGTCGAATTTACCGGAGCGTGATCCCATACCACCTCCATAAATTTGTATTCGGATTCAAACAGCTTGTAACCGGACATTTTCCCCCTCCTCATATCA
>DLFX01000233.1 GCA_002482405.1 Firmicutes bacterium UBA7709
AAAGAAAACAAGATGGGCACCAGCCCCATCGTCCCACTTCTGCTCTCAATGTCCCTCCCCCCTATGACGTCCATGTTTTTACAGTATACATATAATTTCGTGGACTGTATGTTTGTCGCATGGGTCAGTCAGGATGCATTGACCGCGGTTTCCCTCGCGTTTCCTATCATGACCTTGATCGTATCCATTTCTATCGGACTCGGTGTTGGAACCAATGCGCTCATTGCGCGCCGTCTCGGGGCGAAGGACCAGGATGGAGCGAACAATGTGGTTACTCACAGCATAATCANNCCGCAGCAGTCGCAACATTGGTGACGGTAATCGCCCTGCTCGCGGTCAAGCCGTTTTTCCATGCCTATACGGATGATCCCGTAATTTACAGGCTAGGGCTTGATTTCACAAATATCGTCGTCTTCATGACATTCGGAAATATGCTTCACATCTGCGTCCAGAAGATCATTCAGGCGACGGGCAATATGATTTCACCCATGCTTTTCCAGATCGCGGGGGTTGTGCTGAATTTCATCCTTGACCCGATCCTGATCTTTGGCCTGCTCGGAGCGCCGGCGCTGGGAGTAAAGGGAGCCGCCATCGCCAACGTGGCGGGCTACACCTTCTCCATGGTGCTTGGATTCTGGGTTCTGATTTTCACGAAGCAAAAAGTAAAAATCAAGGTCAAGGGTTTCCGCATTGACTGGAAACTTTTCCTTGAGATCTTCATTGTAGGGCTCCCATCTCTGGTGATGAACGCCCTGGGCGCCCTGATGGTAGTTTTCGCAAATATCTTCCTCGTCGCCTACTCCATGACTTCCGTGGCGTTTTTCGGAATCTATTTTAAGATCCAGCAGCTCATCGTCATGACGGTGAACGGCCTGATCCAGGGCTGCATGCCGGTCATGGGATATAACTACGGCGCGAAAAACAGATCGAGGCTGATGGAAACCTTCAAAGCCGGGTTGATCATCGCAATCGTCATGATGGCCTGCGGCACCGCCATCCTATGGATTTTTCCATCCCAAGCCCTTCACCTGTTTCAGGCATCGAAGGATATGATGGCTTTCGGGATTCCGGCGCTTCGCATCATGAGCTCAAGCTATATTCTAGCCGCCGGCGGATATATGTTCGCATCCTTTTTCCAGGCGACGGGAAGGATACGTTACAGCCTGCTGATCAATCTGCTGCGACAGTTAGTGCTGCTCGTTCCGCTCATGTGGCTGCTGTCGGCCATAATGGGCATAAGCGGTATCTGGTGGGCGTTCCCCGCGGCAGAAATCATAACCACAGCTGTATGCATCGCACTGTTTCTACAGAAGGAAATCAAAAATACCAGCATGAAATTCGAATAATCAAACTAGCTTATGACAGGGTGATCAATCTTTTCGATGGTATCTTCACGAACAGCCTGTCTTAAAGATTTCAAATAATCAGAGAACGCAACCTTATCATCCGCGTAGGTTAAATTGAGTTCAAACTCTTTCGGAATCCACGTGGACAAGTCGGATGCATTGTGCTGGATCAGGGCTTCAAGACCATCAATGGCCTTATAAATTTGCGCTTCAACTGTTTTACGCTCTGCCATTTCCCTCATAGAGTTCCCGCATTTCTACCGCATAATTTTCCGGCAAGGAATGAATCCAATCATACAGCAGATTTTCTTCGGCCTGCTCGTGATCCCGGGTTTTTTCAAAAGTGGGAATATCTCCGGTAAAACATTCTCCTAAGTCGTGAACAATGCACATTCTGATAACCTTATCCATATCGGCTTCAGGGAATTCATCCCTCATAAAAAAAGCCATCAAGGTCATCATCCAGCTATGTTCCGCAACGCTCTCGCGCCTGCCTTTGGAAGTATAGCAATGGCGGGTTGTATCTTTCAGTCTCTCGGCAACCAACAATGCATCCAATAATTTTGTTGCTTCCATATTCATCTCCTAATCCAAATTTAATCGAGCTTATACATGGATTTCAGAAGGGAAATACCCGTCTCAGTCTTAAAGATATGTTCCAGTGTATTGCGGATATTTTCTTCCGAAAGCGTGCCTTCATCGGCATTTACAAGGTAATCGGCCTCAATCAAAATCTGATAATCCATTCCTTCAATATTTTTAATCGTGTGATGATGTCCAACCAAAAATACTACGCGTTCGATAAAATCTTTAGGCCATCCGGAATCCTGAAGAAACTCTTCCGCTAAAATTGCACCTTCCGTTTCTTGATGCCGGGCACTGGTGTCGCCGTACTTTTCACGGCATAGAGGACAGGCAATGTCATGTAAAACAGCCGCCGCTTCAAGCACGGCCTGTGTATTACTGTCCAGTTGTTCACATTCTCCGATAACCTTAGCATACGCGTATACCTTCATGAAATGATTGATATCATGAAGATTTCCACCAGAATATAGAATCATCTTTGCCGTAATTTCTGAAATACTCACAGGTTAATCCCTCCTACATTTTCTTATAAATATACTATATTTATATCTATTTTTATCATATCAGACTTTCGTGCATAAAGAAAGCATACCTGATGCAATGGCATTATTTTTAAAAGTTACGAATACACTGTATTATTATATTTTCGTGTTTTTAACACGCTTGGAGGGATTATAATGTACAACAATAGCGGATGGTTTCAATCAGAGAAAGGAAATCCTCAATATACGACAGAGCAAAACGAGCCTCCCCGGCCAAACGTAACGTCCGAAAAAACAGAGAACTCGGATGTATTCCATTCCCAGACAGTGGGTGTACAGGGCCCTGTCCTTGTGCAGGATAGCGTTCTGCATGAAACCCTGGAAACCTTTGTATTCTCCACCACACTGCCAAGACGCCTCCATGTAAAAGGATATGGTGCTTTTGGGTATTTTTACACTACTCACTCAATGAAGGAATATACCAAAGCCGGACTTTTTCAAACGCCCAATCAACAGGTGCCCGTAGCGGTGCGTTTCTCTCTCGCTGCAAGCAATCA
>DLFX01000375.1:0-2716 GCA_002482405.1 Firmicutes bacterium UBA7709
CGTTGGCGGCAACGCAGGTTGTAATGGTTGCGACGATTACACCCAATGAGCATACAAAGATGATGAAAGGATTGCTTACATGATAGAATACATTCGTCGGGTCAAACATGGGTTCTCCCAAGGTTAATTTTGTGGCCTGCGCAAAGTACGCGCCGACAAAAGCCAGAATAAACATCGGGAGAGGCATGCCGTACAACTGTCCTCTGAACTGAACTTTCTGGGATTTTGCATATCTTGAGAAGTCAGGAATATTCAATGCCATGGTAGCCCAGAATGCAATATTGCCGGTCAGGCAGGCGGCAAATACGTAGAACATGCCGCCGTTGCTGTCTAGCGCGGTCCAGTCGTTGCCCGCGGACATGACGTCGAAAACTCCGTAACCCGCGCTGACAACCTGAGCTGCCGACCAGATGAATAAGAGGATGATAACGACGATCAGAATCGGAGAACCAATGTTTTGTACCCACTTGATGTTCTCAAATCCGTTGTAGGCAACCCAGAGCACAAAGATCATGAACAGGAAAAATCCGATCAGCTGGCCCACTACTACCGCGGGATTTCCCGGCAGACCTACCGTAATGTCGGCATTTCTGAAAAATGGGATCGCGATGCCCAGCAGAGCGGCGGCGGCGCCTCCGCCTACCCAAGCCTGAACCGAGGTCCAGCCGCAGGCTACAAGGCCCCTCAAAATAGCCGGAACATGGGCTCCGACTGAGCCGAATGTCAGTCTTGCAAAGACCGGAAAGGGGATTCCGTATTTTGTTCCGGCGTGAGAGTTCAGCTGCATCGGAATCAGGATGATTAAGTTACCTAAAATTACGTTCAATACCGCAAGCCAGGGTGACAAGCCGAGGGCAATGGCAGCAGAGGCAAGGGAAAGACTGGGGATGCAGATACACATGCCGATCCACAAAGCCGTGATATTATACGTGGTCCACGTTCTTTGTGCGATAGAAGTTGGCTGCAAATCTTCGTTGTAGTACTTGGAAGAAGTCAGTTCGGTACGAGCGGCATCCGTCAGCTCATACAAACCGTCGCGTTCTTTTTGAGTGTACGTTGACATTAAAACACCTCCATAAAAAAATCAACTGTAAAATTATTACTAGTCCATTATACACCAGATAGGAGTAAATGTAACTAGTTTTTTTTCGAATTTTATAATTATTTTTTAACCTTCCAAATCTTCTGAAAAATGTTGAAAAACCACGGATTCCGCGAGTTGATCCCGCGGGGTGGTCCGTGGCTTTTCGGAATGTCGGGACAGGGTATTAAAAGCCTTGCAATGCAGGGCTAAAGCTTTAGTCCATTCAGAAGCAGACCGAAGAAATCCTCTCTGTATTCTTCCACTTTTTTCGCAGGAAGGAATTCGTTCAGACCGTCGGGAGAGAAATCGATGCTGACGTAAAGATTGATGGCTCCCATGAGGAATACGGCGGCCAGCGCGGGTTCCGTATCCCGGAATTCCCCTTTACGGATCCCCTCCTCGACGATGTCCTTCAGAATGGTAAAGTTCTTCCTTATCAGCAGGCGAATCCCCTCGATCAGGTCCGGATTGCGGAAAGCGTCCGACTTCATCACCAGATCGGTAAAGAAGTTCTTGTTGAACGTATATTGGGAGATGTTCGCCAATTCGATGTCGAGGTATTCCTTGACCTTCTGAACGCAGGAAATCTCCTTGGACAACAGCTCCGAAAGACATTCGAAGCCGGCAACCACCCTCGTGCGGAACAGCTCGAGAAATATGGCGTCCTTGCTTTCGAAATACTCGTATACGGTTCCTTTCCCGATGCCTGCCGCGTCGGCGATGTCGATGATCTTGGCGTCCAGATAGCCTTTCTCGAGAAACAGGGTATAGGCGGCGTCCAGAATCATTTCGCGCTTTGATTTATTCCCCCTTGTCATTGCGCTTCCTCCTGTAAAAGACTGTTCTTCCGCGCTTTCTTTTCCGCTTTTTTAGCGGCTCTCTTCNNTTCAAATGCCTGTCATCCAGGATGGTATAGAGCACCGGGACGATGACCAGCGTGATCAACGTGGAGAACAGCAGGCCGCCGATAACCGTGATTCCCATGGGAGCCTGCAGCTCGCCGCCGGAACCGACTCCCAGAGATAAGGGCAGCAGTCCCAGACAGGCCACGAGCATGGTCATCATGATGGGACGGATACGGAATCTTCCGGCGCTTATGATCGCTTCCTCACGGGATGGGTAAATTTCCTTGTTCTTGTTGATAAAGTCGATCAGCAGGATCGAATTGTTTACTACGATACCGCTCAGCATGATAAGTCCCAGGAAGGCGACCATGGACAGGGGAGTCCCTGTCAGGAACAGCGCCATAAACGCTCCGGTCAGCGCAAAGGGAATCGCCATCATGATAATGATCGGCTGGAGCAGCGATTCGAACTGAGAGGCCAGGATCATGTAAATCAAAAGCAGGGAAAGCAGCAATGCATATCCGAGGCTTGTAAAGGATTCCGCCATCTCCTGCTGTTCGCCGCCGGTCTCAATGGTGTAGCCGGCAGGCAGCTGGTACTTATCCAGGGCCTTATCGATATCCTTCGTTATGGATTGCAGGTCGCGTCCCGAGATGTTGGATGAGATCGTGACGGTCCGCACCTGGTCCTGTCTGGTGATCTGGGAAGGCGAATTGTCAAAGGCGAAGTCGGCGATTTCACCTACGGTGACCTTCTGCCCTGTGGGCGCGGCGATGACGATCTGTTT
>DLFX01000375.1:2765-3843 GCA_002482405.1 Firmicutes bacterium UBA7709
CTCGTCTCCATTGGTTTTCAACGTGGTCGCTTTGGCTCCGTCCAGAGCTGCGTTCAGAGTATTCGCGAGCTGATAGGAGGTAATGCCGTACTGGGCGGCGCTGTTCCGCTGAAGCATGACGCGAAGCTCCGGATTTCCCTCTGTCATGCCGGTAGTGACGTTAACGGTTCCCTTTACGCCCCTGATGATTTCCTCAATATCTCCCGACACCTTTTTCAGCGTCGTGAGATCGTCGCCTTTCAGCACGAGGGATACCGGGCTGGATCCCATGGAAAAGCTCATGGAAGAGGATTCGGCCAAAGTCAGCTTCGCGCCGAGGATACTCTTCTGCAGGTCTTTTGTCGCCTTGTTGACGATCTCCGTCGTGTTGCGCTTTCTGTCCTGCTTATCCACGAGCTTTACCGTAACGGTAGAGGTATTGGCCGAGCTGATGCTGTACATGTTGGCGTTGCCGATGGCTACGGAGCAGACGTCCAGCTCCGGTATATTGTCGACGACATATTTTTCGATCTGGCTGATGGTCTTGTCGGTCTCGTCAAGGGAGGTGCCGTAAGGCATTTCCGCCGTTATGGTGAAGCTTCCCTCGTCGCTTTTCGGCAGCAGTTCTCCGCCGACAAACGCTACGAGAACGGAAGATGCCACCAGGAGGGCAAGGGCCGCGATCACGATCTTCTTTCTATGATGCAGGGAATATTTGAGGAGCTTCAGATATTCTTCCGTAAGGTATGCCATGCCTTTGGTAAAACCGTTCATGAATTTCAGCTCATACCTGCGGCGTCCAACCCTGACATGGGTTCCCATGTCTTTGGTGTTCATAAGCCTTGAACAGAGCATCGGAACCACGGTGAGAGCAACCAGCAGGGAACAGAGGAGCGCAAAGCTGATAGTAAAGGAAAATTCCTTAAACATGGTGGCCGCGATCCCTTCCACGAATACGATTGGCAGAAATACGGCGATCTTGGTCAAGGTGGCGGCAACTACCGGCATGGTGACTTCCTTCGTTCCGACGATGGAAGCTTCCATCGCGCCTATTCCTTCGTCACGCCGCCGGAAGACATTTTCCATGACGACGATGGAG
>DLFX01000337.1 GCA_002482405.1 Firmicutes bacterium UBA7709
AAACTTTTCCCCGTTGTATCCGGGGTCTATCACATAGCACTCCCCCTGTTCCCTGTCATAGATGACGTAGCCGTTGCTTTCCAGATTGCCGCCGATTAATCTTTTGATTTTCATCTTTAAATACCTCAAATTCTGTATTTTTTCATTTCTTACCTTAATTTTAGCCTATAATGACCGAAATCACAAATGTATCTTGCTTTCAATATAAATAGTGGTACAATAGTGGATATTAAGATTCACCAAATTTAAAGAAAAGGCTGATTTTCAAACTTTACGGCCTTTTCCGGCTGGAATATTGTTAAGAAAGAAGGATTAAAATGAAAATAGCCGTCGCCGGTGCGGGTAAGCTTGGAATAAAAGTTACGGAGGCATTGCTTAGCGGAGACCATTCCATAACGATCATCGACAAAAACGAGGCTTTGCTTCAGAAGCTGAGCTCTCAGATGGATATAATGACAGTGGAAGGAAATGCAAAGCAGATCAGCCTTTTAGCGAACATCGGCATTGATACATATGATTATCTCATCGCCGCAACCAATTCCGACGAAAAGAATATCGTGATCTGCAGTTTTGCCAAAAAGCTGGGCTGCAAAAAAGTGATCGCCCGGGTCCGGGACCCGGAGCACATGAATCAGCTCGATTTTATCAAGGATACCATGGACATCGACTATATCGTCAATCCTGACTTTTCCATCACGCTGGAAGTCTATAAATATCTGGTTGAAAAATATACGTTAAACAATGGGATCTTTTCCAGCGGCAAAATATCGCTGATTGAGTTTTCCGCCGACAAAATGCCCCAGTTCGTCGGCAAAACCATCGACTTTATCAACGAATCCTTTGGAAATATGCATGTGGTTTCCGTTTCCAGAAACGGTAAGGTGATCATTCCCAAAAAGGATATGGTGATCATAAAAGACGACTTCCTCTATGTGGTCGGCGGAAAAAACTCCATCATGCGCCTGAACTCCAACGTCCATGAAAAGGGAAAATACACAAACCTTCAGAAGGTCATGCTGCTGGGAGGCGGGAAAACCGGCCTCTATCTGGCCCAAAAGCTTTCCGAATTCGGCATCTCGGTAAAGGTCATCGAAAGGGACAAAGCGCGGTGTCAATATTTGTCCAACCACCTTGACGACGTGCTGGTGCTCAACGGCGACGCGACGGATATAGCGTTTCTGGAAGAGGAAAACATCGACGAGATGGACGCCGTAGTCACCGTGACCGGTTATGATGAAGAAAATCTGCTGCTGGCGCTGATGGCCAAGCAGCACGGCATAGAAGACGTTATCGCAAAGGTGAGCCGTGAAAGCTATTCCACCCTCATAGAGCATATGGGGATCGACATGGCTCTGAATCCTTTGGATATGGCCGCAAGTCACATCCTCCGCTTCATTCAGGGTTCCAAGCGCGTAATCTCTTCCCAGCTGATCCAGGGACAGGCCGAAATGATAGAAATCATGGCTGACGATCACATGCGCCTCGCGAACAAACCCATCAAGCATCTGGATCTGCCGGAGGGAGTCATGATCGCCGCGATTCACCGGGGCGCCGACGTGATCATTCCAAATGAATTCACCGAGATATTGAAAGACGACAGAGTGATCATCATATGCCTTCTGTCTGAAGTCCCTGAGCTGGAAAAGTTCATCCGCTCCGGCAAAATCAGCATTTTCAAGTAGAGGTTGCCTGAATCATGGTTCTTNNTAATTTTAGAGTTATTTTGAAACTCAGCGGAATTATTACAATTATACTCGCGGGCTTAATGCTTCCTTCCGTTTTGGTTTCTATTCTTTATGGAGAGGCTGACGCCACTGAAGCTTTTATCCGCACAATCGCTCCGATGCTTGTCGTCGGAGCCATTATTACCTTTGCTGTAAAAGCGGATTTCCATCATCTGAGAATAAGAGACGGGTACGTGATCGTCGCGCTCTGCTGGACCCTCGCTTCGGTTCTGGGCTCCATTCCTTTTATCGTTTCCGGCTGTATTCCGAATTTTTCCGATGCTTTTTTCGAAACGGTTTCCGGCTTCACGACTACCGGAAGCTCTGTTCTTACCGATATCGAATCCCTGCCGAAAGGCCTGATTTTCTGGCGTTCTTTTACCCATTGGATCGGAGGCATGGGAATTATCGTTTTTGCCATTGCCCTCCTGCCTGCGCTGGGAATCAGCGGTCAGAGGATCGCCCAGGCGGAGACCACCGGCCCTACCTTCGGCAAGCTGACGCCAAAGATGACGGACAGCGCGAAGATCCTATACTCTATTTATCTCTCCATGACCGTCCTCGAGGTCGCTCTCCTGATGCTTGGAGGCATGAGCCTCTTTGACGCCCTGATCAATACCTTTGGTTCAGTAGGCACCGGAGGTTTTTCCAATTATAATGCCAGCATCATGCACTACAATAACCTGTATTATGAGCTGGTGATCGGGGTTTTCATGCTTCTGGCCGGCGTCAATTTTACCTTGTACTATCATGTCCTCCGCGGGCACTGGAGGGATTTCTTCTCCGACAGCGAACTGAAATTCTATCTGATCATCTTTGGCACAGCGGTCCTGCTTATCGCGCTGAACCTCTGGATTTCGGGAAATTATGAATCTCCGGGACGGTCCCTGAGATACTCTTTTTTCCAGAGCGCGTCCGTTATGACGACCACCGGGTTTGCTTCGGCAGATTTCGACTTATGGCCGAGCTTCAGCAAAATGGTGCTGTTCATTCTGATGTTCATCGGAGGCTGCTCATCCTCCACCTCGGGGGGAATCAAAGCGGTTCGGGTTCTCCTTTTGTTTAAGCTGATGAAAAGGGGCATTGCGGTCCGGCTGCATCCCAGAGCCGTGGTATCCATCAAGCTCGGCGGGAAGCCGGTTCCCGCCGACACGCTGTCTGCCGTGGCAAACTTCGTGTTTCTTTATGTCGGTATTTTTTTCGTGGGAACGCTCCTGCTCTCGCTGGAAAATTTCGATCTGATCACCACGTCCAGCGCGGTGGCCTCCTGCCTCGGAAATATCGGACCCGGATTCAATCTCGTAGGACCTGTGATGAATTTCAGCCTCTTCTCAGACGCTTCGACACTGATGCTCGCAATGATCATGCTGATCGGCCGTCTGGAGCTTTTTACGATTATTCTGCTGTTTACCAGACAATTCTGGAATCCTGACCGGTGAGGTGCGCTATGTCTTTTAATGTTAAAGTCATCATGAAAATTATCGGTATCATATCCGTCATCGTCGGAACCTCCATGGCGCTTCCTCTGACGGCTTCCCTGGTCTACGGCGACCGGGAGACCGGCTTTGCTTTTATGAAGTCGATGCTCTTCGCTTTGGCTGCCGGCTTGCTGATTCTTGCCGTCTTTCGCCCCGATTCCTCTACGCTGAAGATTCGGGACGGCTATCTGATCGCCGCCGTATGCTGGTTCGTCGCTTCCTTTTTCGGGGCTTTCCCCTACATGCTTTCCGGGGTGATCCCCTCCTTCGGCGACGCTTTCTTTGAATCCGTTTCGAGCTTTACCACCACCGGAGCCACGATTATCGACGACCTTTCCGTCATCCCAAAGGGAGTCCAGTTATGGAGGTCCTTCAGCCATTGGCTTGGAGCCATGGGGATCCTGATCCTCGCCATTTCCCTCCTGCCTGCTCTGGTCAGCGGGTTGAAAATCGCCAGCGCCGAGGCTCCCGGGCCTACTGTGGAAAAGATGTCCACCCGGATATCGGATTCCGCCAGGAAGCTCTATACCATGTACGTATCCTTCACCCTGATCGAGATCCTATTGCTGATGTTCGGCGGTTTAAATCTCTTTGACGCGCTGATCCATACCTTCGGAAGCATCGGCACCGGCGGTATCTCCAATTATTCAAACGGCGTTGCCCACTTTAAAAGCTTATATGTTGAAATCGTCATCGTTTTATTCAGCTCCATCGCGTCGATCAACTTTGTTTTATATAACCAGCTGCTAAAGGGAAGGTGGAAGGAGTTTTTTAAAGACGAGGAGCTCAGGGCTTTTCTGGCAATTCTGGCAGGGGCCGCTCTGCTGGTCGCCTTGAACCTATGGCTTTCAGGCACCTACTCGCCTCGCCTCGCTATCCGGAATTCTATTTTCCAGTCGGCTGCCTTTATGTCTACCTCCGGATATGCCATTACGGATTATACCCTTTGGCCGTCCTTCAGCCAGATGATCCTGTTCTGCCTGATGCTGACCGGGGGATGTTCCGCGTCCACCTGCGGCTCCATCAAAGTAATCAGGGTGATGATCCTGTTCAAGCTGATCGTAAGAGGCGCCTATAAGCGCCTCCACCCCAACGCTGTCGTTCCGGTAAGGATCGGCGAAAAGATCATCTCCGCCGACACCGTATCCAAGGTCAGCTCCTTTGCCATATTGTACTTCACGGTATTCGTATTCAGCGCGCTTATCATTTCTCTGGAGAATTACGATCTTCTGACCACCATCAGCGCCGCCGTCAGCTCCCTGTCCAACACAGGCCTTGGGATGGGGCTCCTGGGGCCAAACGGAAACTACGAAATTTTCTCTCTCCCGACGAGGCTGTATCTGGCGGTTTTAATGATTGCCGGGCGTCTCGAACTGTTTACGATTATCATGCTTGTTTCACCGTCGTTCTGGAGGGCAAGATAGAGATATTCATGCTTTCTGTGCCTTTTTGCATATATGGAAGAGAAAAAGGGAAATCTATAGAAGTAGATTTTTCCCTTTTTTTAGTGGTACAATCACTATTTTGTTTTGAGGAGGTCCCATATGCGAGTAAAAGATTTAATGACAACATCCATAACCTGTGTGAAGCCCGACACTTCCATCGAGCAGGTCGCCAGACAGATGAAGCAGGAGAATATCGGCTCCATACCGGTTTGCAACGACCGGGGAGAAGTTCAGGGTATTATTACCGACAGGGATATCGTGATCCGTTCGGTATCCAGTGACAACCGTCCCAAGATTGCAAAGGAAATCATGACGAAAAATTTGGTCGCCGCCGATCCGAATATGGATACCCACGAGGCGGCTTTGCTCATGGCCAAATACCAGGTGCGAAGACTTCCCGTTCTGGAAAACAATCAAATCGTCGGAATGCTTGCAATGGCCGATATCGCAAGGAAGCAGATCTATGTGGACGAGGCGGGAGACGCCTTGTCGGCGATATCCAAGCAGAGCACCTTAAGTTAGATGAGAACGGCAGAAAGCAAAATGAAAAGCCTTCCGATTTCGCTTTCTGCCGTTCTTAAACTGAATGGGGCCCGATTGGATCATCGCTCCGTGGCCTGCACCATACTTAAATAATTGAACAAACTAGCCGGACTTTTTGTTTTATCAAGCCCGCCTAATTATCAACTAATTATTGAAATGTCTTACATTATTTTCTTTTTCTGGTTCGGCAATCGTAAAGTTGATTTCCCGTTCCTGTAAATCCACTGAGTGAACCTTGATTTTGATCTTGTCTCCAAGTCCGTAGATTTNNATATCAGCCGGTACATCGAGGCCTCGTAATCGTAATAATCGTCGTTTAGATAGTCCACCCGCACCATTCCTTCAATCGTGTTTTCGATCTCGACAAAGAAGCCGAAGCTGGCGACGCCGCTGATGATGCCGTCATAGGTTTCTCCCACATGATAGGTCATATATTCGGCCTTCTTCAGCTTCTCGACCTCTCGTTCCAGCTCCTGGGCCTGCCGCTCAGTACCCGAGGAGATATCCGCGGCCCGGTCGGTCCTTCGCTTCAGGATTCGCACCCGTTTCGCATCCAGCTTTCCATTGATGGATTCCTTGATGATGCGGTGAATGATCAGATCCGGGTACCGTCTGATAGGCGACGTAAAATGGCAGTAGTATTTTACGCCAAGACCAAAATGGCCTTCGCAATCTGTGCCATAAAACGCCTTTTTCATAGACCGCAGCATCACCGTGTTGACCACATGCTCCTCAGGCCTACCCTCTACTTTTTTTATGATTTCATTCAGCGCCTTCGGGTGAATATTTTCCGGGTTTCCCTTCAGGGTCAGGCCGAAGCTCCCAATAAACCTCTTAAATTCTTCGATTTTTTCCAGTGACGGAGGTTCGTGAACGCGGTAAACAAAAGGAACTTCCATCCAGTAAAAGTGCTCTGCAACGGTTT
>DLFX01000072.1 GCA_002482405.1 Firmicutes bacterium UBA7709
GTTGTGGGGCATCTGGAGCAAAGTACAGATGGCAGTGAGCGTCCGTGCCATCTTCGTTTTGTTCCTATCAGCTGTGGTGGGAATGTCGATGCATCAGAGGAAGAAAATTATTTGACAAAGGACATCCTGCTGCATGCCATTGATCAGATGCTGGAACTGGTTTATGTGGTAGATACGGAAACCTATGAGCTTTTGTATATCAATTCTGCTGGACGAGAGAAATATGGCATTGGCGACATCCACAGTGCTAGGTGCTATCAACTGATGCAGGGGCTTGACGAGCCCTGCTCTTTCTGCCTTAATGATCGCCTGAACTTCGACAGTGTTTATACATGGGAATTCACCAACAAGATGTTGGGCAGGCATTTTCTTTTGCGTGACAGGCTCGTACATTGGAATGGTAGAAAAGCGCGTATGCAGATCGCAACCGATATCACCGAGCAGGAGGATGAGCGCAACACACTGAAAAATTTGCTGGAAGCCGAGCGGGTAGTTCGGGAGTGTGTTAGACTGCTATACAAGACGGAATGTTTGGATGATGCGATGGGCAGTGTACTTCGGTGTGCGGGCGAATATTTAGGAGCAGACAGAGCTTATTTTTTTCTGCTTTCTGGGGATACACTGGTTTCTGCCAACGAGTGGTGCGCATCGCAACTTCCAGCGGGCATTAGGGTGCAAAAAGTGAAGTTGCACGATTTCAACCGTCTGTGGTCGCTTTTTGGCAATAAGGAATGTGTTATCATAGAGGACATAGAGCAGATGAAGTCCCTCGATGTGGAAGTTTATCCGGCCTTTAGCAGGCAGGAAATCAAAAATGTTGTGTTTATACCGCTGGAGCAGGATGGTAATCTGCTTGGGCTTTGGGGCATGGATAATCCATCTTTGGAGAAAGTCAGAAGCATTGCGCCGCTACTACTCTCCCTGCGCTACTTCTTATTATCCACCATGAAAAGAATCGAATATGAAGAGCGTTTAGTAACACTGAGCTTTGAGGACAGCTTGACAGGCCTTCGCAATCGCAACTGCTATTTACAGGATATTGCTAATGTGGAAACTGTAAAAAACACAGGGGTCGTATACATTACCATCAACGAGATGAAGAACCTCAATGATACCTATGGCCATGACTATGGTGATCAAATATTAACCGGGTGTGCCGACAGGATCAAAGAAACCTATCCATCGGGGATCGCCTACCGTGTGGGCGGAGACGAGTTCGTTGTCATTTGCAGAGATGTTCCGCAGGAGCAGTTTGAGCAGCATGTGCAAGCCTTTAAAGCAAATTGCACCGTCTCTCAGGACTGCCATGCGGCGATTGGTTACCACTGGGCGGAGCAGGGAGAGGACATCCAGGGCCTGATTCATAAAGCGGAGGCTTGGATGTATCAGGACAAAAAGGGGCATTACCGCAAAAGCCTTCCCAGCGACCGCTATCGTCATTACAATGATGATGTATTCTGCCTGACAGAACCTGGTTCACTGAAAAAGAGCCTTGCGGAAGGGCGTTTTCTCATCTACTTACAGCCGAAGATATCCTTTTCAGACCGTAGGGTGAGTGGTGCCGAGGCACTGGTACGCTACCGGCAGGAGGACGGGGAAATTATCACGCCGGCACAATTTCTGCCTGTACTAGAGGACGCCAAGCTCATCGGCATACTGGACTTTTTTGTATTTGACCACGTCTGTAAGATGCTTGCCCGATGGATCAGCGAAGGCAAGGAGGTCGTGCCCATATCCGTCAATTTCTCACGGTATACGCTGGCGGAGCAGGACTTTCTCGCACGATTACAAGAGGTGCTTATCAACTATCCTATCGAGAAGAAATGGGTCATTATTGAGGTTACAGAAAGTGTAAAAGGCATAGAGGGGATGAACCTCCTCGCCTTGATCGACAGTCTGCGCGCTGCTGGTTTCATCGTTTCAATAGACGATTTTGGGGTGAATTTTGCAAACCTTTCCCTGTTTTCTTCGGCTAATTTTGACGAGCTCAAAATAGATAAGGCCCTGGTAGGGAGCATTGTGACGAATCAAAAGACACAGATGGTCATTGAATCTATTGCGAATATCTGCTTTCGTATGGGAATTCAGGTTGTCACAGAGGGTGTAGAGACAGAGGAACAGTTTCGTGTTTTAAAGCAAATCGGCTGCGATCAGGCGCAGGGATATTTATTCAGCAAGCCGCTCCCAATTCAGGAATATGAGGAAAGGTTTCTGCATCTTCCAGCAAGCCTGCACGGATAACGCCTGCGCAAGGAAAACTAAACTTATTGACACACTGAAATTGCATAAACACTGTATATAAACATGCCATTCCAAAAGATGTCCATAAGTATTTGCCTATGTCGGCGGGATTAGGCACCCAGCTAAAGCCTCCATATCCAGTGTTAGCACACATGACAGTGAATTTAGATTTAGGGTTTAATTGCATTAACTACGCAGTTAAATATTTAAGCTCGTACTAATGAATGCAAAACGGCTCAACGGAAAATCGTTTTGCTGGTAGTTGAATAGGTGTAGTCCATACAATAAGATTAAGAAAATAGCCCGCCGTTGGTTTTGAAAAAGCTGTTTTCATATGCTGCAGAAGAAACGGCGCGGAGATCTCCCGCGCCGTTTCCCTTTTGTCTATCACACCATAGGCCGTTCCTTTCTGCGCTCCCTCCAAAGGGCACAACCGCACACCCCGGCGAGAGCGAACATCACTCCCACCAGCGTGTAATGGAGTGTAGGGAACACCTCACCGGTTTTGGGAATGGTAATGTTGGTTGAGCCACCGGTGGGAGGGTTCGGTTTGGTCGGCTGAACCGGTTGGCCGCCATCATCCTTTAGATTTGTGACCTCAACCTTCACAGTATCGCCCGCCTTGACACGGAACAGGATGCGAGCAGTTTCCAGTCGGTATCCGATTGGCGGGGTCTTTTCCAGCAGATAGTATTCGCCCGGCCGGTGCTCGACGAACCTGAACGGCCCGGTGCCGACCGGCCGGTTGTTGAGCGGGCTCGCGGCGATGTCGGCCT
>DLFX01000135.1:0-2385 GCA_002482405.1 Firmicutes bacterium UBA7709
AAACGGATCGATCATCTGCGGCCGGACCAGGTGGTGGACTGCGGGCTGGTTCAGGTGCCGGAGGGCAGACTGCTTTTTCCAAAGCTCACCGTCCGGGAGAATCTCGAGCTTGGAGCCTACAGCAAGCGGAGCCGGAGCAACAGAAAAGAGAGGTTGGACTATGTATACGGCTTTCTTCCCAAGCTTGCGGAAAGGGAGAATCAGCTGGCAGGATCCTTAAGCGGGGGAGAAGCGCAGATGTGCGCCATCGGAAGGGGCCTCATGGCACAGCCGAAGCTGCTGATGTTCGACGAACCGTCCCTGGGTCTGGCGCCTATCGTAGTCCTGGAGATCATGGAGCTGATCAAAAATATCAGAAGAGAGGGAATGACCATTCTCCTNNTGGCCGATAGGGCTTATGTGATGGAAAACGGCAGAATTATCATGGAAGGACAGGGCAAAGAGCTTCTGGACAGCAGTGAAGTAAAAAAAGCGTATTTAGGGATTTAACTGTTTAGGGATTGAGCATAGTGTCCAAGCAAGACAGATATATAATTATCAGGTATATAAAAAATTTTGTAAAGGAGGGTAATTTATGCCGGAAAATCAAAAGGGCGTGAAATACGCCGCGTCTTTCAGGGAACAGTTTACCGCCCGGGGAATGATCATCGGCGCCGTCGGCGCCGCCATCCTGACAATGAGCTCCATGTATGTAGCTCTGAAGCTGGGTGCGCTGCCGTGGCCGATCATCTTCGTCGCTCTGGTATCCATGTTCTGTCTGAAGCTTCTTGGGAACACGAATATCAATGAAATCAACGTGACCCATACGGCTATGTCGGCCGGAGCCATGACCGCCGGAGGTCTGGCTTTCACCATTCCGGGAATTTACATGTTGAACCCGGAAGCAAACCTCTCTATGGTGGCACTGTTCGCAACCGTATTCGGCGGTGTCGTTCTTGGACTTATCTTTACAGCACTTATTCGAAAATATTTTGTAGTGACCAAAGAGCTGCCTTACCCCATGGGCCAGGCGGCGGCTGAGACCCTCATCGTCGGAGACGAGGGCGGAAAAAAATCCCTGACCTTGTTCTCATCGCTGGGAATTGCCGCGGTGATCACCATCGTAAGGGATGCTCTGAGATGGATTCCCTCGACTTTGCCGGGCGACATAACCAAGACCGGCCTGGCTTCAAAGGGCGTCCTTGCCGGGATATGGCTGTCGCCGATGCTGATCGGAGTGGGATACATCATCGGCCCGCTGTTTATCGGCGTCTGGTTCCTGGGAGCTATCCTTGGCGACTTCGGCATCGTTCTCGGCGGAACCAATCTGGGCCTATGGGATGGAGCGACCGCAGGCGCGATCAAATCTTCCCTGGGAATCGGTCTCATGGTGGGAACCGGAGTCGGCATCATAGTGAAGGGTATCATTCCGAAGGCAAAGGAGATATTCGGGCCGATGTTCAGCAAAGGGGCTATGTCAAACGGCTTCATCAACCTCAGGTGGGCTCCTATCGTCATGGTGATCCTTGCTTTCATCTTCACCGCAGTATGCCATATGGGCGTTGTTTCCAGCATCATCACCATTATCGGAGTATGGCTTGCAACCTCCATGTCTGCCCAGATCACCGGACAGACGGGGATCAACCCCATGGAGGTATTCGGCATCATCGTTCTTCTGGCCGCGAAAGCCGTTTCCAGCATCGGGCAGACGGAAGCGTTTTTGGTGGCGGCTGTGGTTGCCATCGCCTGCNNGATTTCAAAGCAGGCCATATCCTTCACTCCGATCCCAAGGCACAGTGGCTCGGTGAATGCATTGGCGGCCTCGTAGGCTCCTTTGTAACGGTAGGCGTATTCTACATCATCCTTACCGCCTACGGTCCGACGGCTTTTGGCAATCCGGAGATGTTCGTCGCTCCTCAGGCCGGCGCTGTCGCCGCCATGGTGGGCGGGATACCACACGTGACCGCATTTGTCATCGGGCTGGTTGCGGGCTGCGTGCTCTACTGCGTCAATTTCCCGGTGATGACGCTGGGGCTTGGCGTATACCTCCCGTTCTATCTGTCGGCTACCGCGTTCATCGGCGGCGCTTTGAAGTTCGTTGTTCAAAAAGCGGCTCCTCAATGGGATAAGAAGGGCACAGGCCTGATCATCGCTTCCGGACTGCTGGGCGGCGAAGCCGTAGTGGGAGTTATCATCGCTCTGGTCCAGGCGATTCAGGGCATGTCGGCGCTCTAGCGAAGCAAGGCACTAAGGAGTTTAAGATGAAGGAAATCAAGATTACTGACATTAATGGAATAAAGGTGGGGCATGCCCAGGACAGGGATGGCGCTACCGGATGTACCGTGATCCTGTGTGAAAAGGGAGCGTGGGCGGGAGTAGACGTCAGAGGCGGAGGCCCGGCTTCCA
>DLFX01000135.1:2392-5737 GCA_002482405.1 Firmicutes bacterium UBA7709
GGGTCATGCTCAGCGGCGGCAGCGCCTACGGCCTTGACGCCGGTTCCGGAGCCATGGCCTTTCTGGAGGAAAACAACGTGGGCTTCGACGTCGGCGTGGGAGTCGTTCCCATCGTCTGCGGCGCGTCTCTGTTCGACCTTGTGGTAGGAGACCCGAAATGCAGGCCTGACAAGGCGATGGGGTACGAGGCCTGCAGGAACGCCGGCGACGGGCCGGTGGCGGAAGGAAACGTCGGCGCCGGAACAGGAGCGACCGTGGGAAAATTTCAGGGAGTCGACCATATGATGAAAAGCGGCCTTGGCACTTATGCAGTTCAGATCGGCGAGTTGCAGGTGGCCGCCATCGTAGCTGTCAACGCGCTGGGCGACGTAGTGGATGTGGACACCGGGAAACGAATCGCGGGTTTGCTCAATGAAGATAATTCCGGACTGTCCAACACGGAAGAAGCTATGTATGCCCAGTATGCGGAAGATAAGAATGTCTTCAGCGGAAACACCACCATCGGCTGCATCGTCACAAACGCCAAGCTGACCAAGCCCCAGGCCAACAAGCTTGCGTCCATCGCCCACAACGGTTATGCGAGGGCCATCCGGCCGGTGCATACCATGGCGGACGGAGATACCATATTTGTCATGGCTACCGGAGAGGTAGAGGTGATGCCGGATGCAGCAGGAGCCCTTGCAACGGATGTGATGGCAAGGGCGATCAACCGCGCGGTGAGAATGGCGGAGCCCGCCTATGGACTTAAGGCTGCCAGAGACTTATAATTTCACGAAATTCACGATCCGCTGGTCGAAGGTCGCAAGATACTTTAAACCAGCGGATTTTATCATTTCTACCGCGATATCGAATCCGTATCCCACATCCCTGGGCCTGTGAGCGTCGGAGCCGATGGTGACGATCTCGCCGCCCAGCTCCCGGAAGCGCTGCAGGATTTCTTTGGAAGGAGTCGTCCGCTCTCCCATGCCGTAGCGGAAGCTGGAGGTGTTGATTTCGAGCCCTTTCCCGTCTGCGATAACGGTTTTCAGGATCTCTTCAACCAGATACCAGTAGACGGAATCATCCGGTATGGGGTGGATATGGCGGTCTATGACGTTGAAGTGACCTAAAACGTCGTAATCCTTATATTTCAGAAGCCCGTCCCGGACGGTGGTGTAAAAGGCAATATAGGAAGCTTCGGCGGAACGGCGCTGAAAAAATTCAGGATCACATATTTCATATCCTTCCGCGCAGTGAAAGGAACCGATGATAAAATCGTAATCGAAGGAATTTGCCGCTTCTCTGCATCTTTCAAGGGTTTCACCGAGCTGTATCCCGATTTCAACCCCTTTCAGTATTTTGATCCTGCCTTGATATTCTTCCTTCGTCTTATTCAGCGCTCTCTGGTATCGGGGAAGGTCGATTCCAAATGAGATGGGATAGTCGGGATCGTAGTGATCGGTGATCGCCATTTCGCGGATACCCATCTTGCAGGCGGCTTCGACCATTTCTCTCATCGGGGTATTGCTGTCCTCGGAAAAAGATGTGTGTGTGTGGTAATCGTACATGAATGTCTCCTTGTTGTTTTCTGTAGTGCTTTGCCGAAAAACAGGACATAAGCGTAGAAAATTGTGGCTTGCCCTGTCGTCGTTATGCTATAATAATCGCATAGTGTGTTAAAATCTATTATGCCTTGGCAAGCCTGCGTAATACAATTACTATATCAAATAAAACGGCTTTTGAAAAGGGTATGGGGATGTCTGCGGATCTGAGAGAAAAACAATTGATACAAAAGGCAAAAAAGGGGGACGAGCGCAGTTTTGAGTCTCTCATTTTAGGTTGCCAAAGCAAAGCTTACAACATCGCTCTCCGCTACATGAAAAACGAAGAGGACGCCTTAGACGCCCTTCAGGAAAGCTTTATCAAGATATTCAGGCATCTGAACTCTTTTAAGGAGGACAGCAGGTTCGACACATGGGTTTACCGCATCGTCGTCAATACATGCAATGATATGCTGAGGAAAAACAGCAACCAGAAGATTACAGTCAGCATCTTCAGGACGGAGGACGAAAAGGAGACGGTCTTTGAGATTCCGGACAAGTCGGGTTCTCCGGAGGAGGTTTTTGACCAAAAGGAAAAGACGGAGCATATTATATCGTGTCTTGAAAAGCTGAACCGGGAACAGAAGGAGGTCATCATTCTCCGGGACGTTCACGGATTCTCCTACGATGAGATCAGCGGGATCCTCGACTGCTCCATCGGTACGGTGAAATCCCGAATCAACCGTTCAAGGCTGCGATTGCGTGAAATCCTGTTGGAACAAAATGAAAAGCATTTCGTCTAAACACATATCGATAGAAAAATAAATTTGGAGATCTTTTGATAATGCAACCAATGGACAGGGAGGGAGAGCGTAAATGAAATGCGATGAAATGCAAGAGTTGCTCTCGCTTTATATTGATAATGAGCTTGAAGAAAGCGAAATAAAATCGGTGGAAGAGCATCTTTCCATATGCGGCGACTGCAGAAGAGAGTATAATGAGCTTAAAGAGATGACTGATCTTCTCGGACAGGCAGAAATGGTTCCGGTTCCCGACGCGTTCAGCTTTCGGCTGAAAAAGGCGCTGAAAGAGGAAAAGCAGAGCATGATCGACGCAGGGATCATTGCGCGGGTGCCGGCCGGGAGGAAAAACAGATGGAGGATCATCGCCTCCATTGCCGCTGTTTTTATGGTGGGCGTTTTATCCTTCGGTTTTTATGACGACATATTGGGGACGCTGACGGACCAGTTCCACGGGCAGGACCAAGCCGGAAAGGCCCAGGTGGAAGAACCTTATAGTGCGATTTCCAAGGCTGAGGACAATATAACAGATAGCGCTATGGATAACGCCGCCTCCTACCCGAGTGCGGACAGCAGCTCTGAAAGAAACGAGACCGACGCCGCGAAGAAGAAGGGGGATTCCGGTTTACAGCCTATGGCAAAAGCGGCGGAGCCCGCCGAAGCGGGCGGCCTGCAGTCAGACAGCGCAAACAATGAAAAGAAGATGGCTGTGAGCGAGGAAGCCGCTCAGGATTCCGCCGCTGCGCCGGAAATGCTTTACAAGGCGGCGGGCGTACCGGATGCCAATACGGATGACAAATCCTCGGCGGATGCCGCCCTGCCGAATCTTACGCTGTCGGATGGCGGCGGGAGCAATGGACCCGCGGCGGGTACAGGGAAGCCGGCCGCCACGCTGTCCGATACCACGCCGGAGCTTGCCCCTGAAAAATGCAGCCGCTCCCTTACGGATACGGGCATTGACAGGAACGCGGCTTCTGCCAAGTATTACGAAGATCTGGTCAAAGAAAGGCTTGCGGACTTCGATT
>DLFX01000128.1 GCA_002482405.1 Firmicutes bacterium UBA7709
CGCTCCAGAATCCCATCACACAGCTTTATATCCTGCCGGAGCGATTTAAGCTGTGTTGAAATATCGCTGATCTGCGTTCCGAGCTGCACCCTGCGTTCCTCGGGGGCGACTGCCAGTCGCTTTTCGTTGTAAAGCGATTTACGCTCGGTAGTCAGCGCGGCGATCTGCCGCTCCGCATCCGCATGGAATGTGGTGAGTTGCTCGGCGCTGCCGATGCCGTGCCTGTGCAGGAATTTCGCCTGCTCCGATATAGCGTCCATAAGCCGCAAGTCCTCGCGTAATAAAAAAGGCGCCTGGCCTGTCGGCTGGCGCTGCGCCATTCGGAGCTTATATAGATAGTGGAAGTACAGCGCGCGCAGTCCCTTCCATGTGACGCAATAGAGCCGGAAATCCCCGCGCACCGTCACGCGCCTCACCGTGGGTAATTCCTTCCTTGAGGGTGGTGTTGGCATCCGCTGCCGCAGGATACGTTGCCGGATGGCCTCCTCGGTGTAGTTGTCGCCCAGCGAATAGAGCCGAACAAACCGCTCCTTTCCCTGTGGACGCACCTTCATGTATTTGCCGCCCGTGACCACCTCGTAGCCCTTTTCCTTCAAGCTGCGGATGAACGCTTGAAAGCTCATGGACATCATGACGGCCTGATCCACGTCCTTGCGGATGGTGCTGCGCCATGTGGGGTGTCCTTCGTTCTCCGCCTTCCATTCGGCGTAGTGTCTGGCTCTGCCGCGCTCCGGGTTTTCCACAACAGACAGGCCATATTCCTTGCACAGCCTGTCGGATGCCTGCCGCATCAGCCGGTACGATGCGTTGCAGTCGTTATACTTTTTTCCGTCCAGAAACGACACGGAGTTGATTACGAAATGGTTGTGCAGATGTCCTTTGTCAAGATGGGTGGCGACGATGATCTCAAATCGCTGTCCCCAAAGCTCCCGCGCCAGCCTGACGCCGATCTCATGCGCGGTATCCGGGGTGGTTTCTCCCTAGGCGAAGGACTGATATGCATGGAAGGCCAGGATACCGTCCTCCTTGCAAAAGCGGCGCTTGGTGATGACCATCTGGTCGCGCGCCGTTTCGGGATCGCAGTTTACGCCGGTGACAAACAGCTTCTTTTCCGTTTTGCGATCCTGCATCGTATTATCCATAACGTCGCCCAGCCCCTGAAGCTCGTTCTCCGAATACACGGATGCATCCGTTTTGTCCGGGTTTTTTGCGTAGTTGACCACCTTGTCGAGCCTGCCCTTGATGTCCCATATCGCCGTTGTCGCCATACATCACCGCTCCGTTTCATGTTCTGTCCGCATGGGCATGAGCGGATAATCGCCGGTGTGATCTTTGGTGTCGCATACTCTGGCGACAACGGTATGCAGTTCTGCGTGCGCCAGCTCCCTATAATGGTCAGCGATCAGCTCCAGCGGATTCTGAAACCGCAGCAGATAATCCAGTTCGCCTTCATCATATCCATGCACGTTCTGTAAATAATGCGATACGCGTGAATAAGCTGCAATTTCATTTGCCCTGTCAAAAATCCTCTGCTTATCCAGTTCCAAAATAGAAGCCCTGTAATCCTTAAAATTCCGTTTGACACGGCGTATCAGTCTATCCTGCTTTGCATTCATTTCAACACCTTCTTTCCGGCAGGACTATTGCCTTATGGACTTCCAATATGACTTTCCGCAAATACGCTGCCTCGCGTTCAAAGCCCGCCTCGTCCACATATCCAGTGGTGTTAGCTTTGGCCGCAAGCTGGTTGATGTTGCCGCCGATGGCGCGTAGCTCGCGTATCATATTGAAATAATCAATGGGCGGCAGCTCCTTTGGCGCATACCCGTTGATCAGGGAGCGCAGATAATTCTCCTGCGACAATCCGGTTCTTTTCGCACTGTCATGGAGCCGCTGGTTCTCGGCTTCGTTCAGCCAAACCTGTGCACGAATATTCCGTTTTCTCATTGCATATGAACACCTCCAATGCGAATGAATGGGGAATTAGCATTCCTATCCTGAGAGAATATTGGATTTGCGAAGGAAAGCTAAAGGAATTGAAGGATAATAACCAAACAAAGAGCAACAAAAAGATGCACTTGTCATAGCGCATCTCATTCGGGACGGGCGATATTTTGATGTGTATCTGCCAGAACAGGAATACACCAATTAAGAATCTTACGACGGCACAGAGATCAGCTATCAGACAGGTGCAAGTGGGCAATGAATCATATCATAGCTATACTGGATGAATATTTCCCTGAGTATGAAGAACTCGAATTTCACGTATATACTCTTAATACTAAACCGAGAAGGCCATCAATATTCAGCAGCTTTGAAATACCTAATTAACTTCACCTGTGTAGGCGTTATCTTAAAATTTACCTGCCATGTTTCTACGCCTACCTTTTTGCTTTGCTGCATAACAGCGCTTACCTGCTCATAGTTGGTGCTGCGCTCAATCACACGAAAGCCGGGATTATCATAGAGAAAGCAAGTCAGCAAAATAGCCCGTTGGTGTTCCTGCAGACTGCCCATCAGTTCAGCTACATGTTTTACCATGCGGTCTGTAGAACTGAAAGGCGTTACCTTTTTCGTCTTGATGTATGAGGGTATTTCAACCTGCAGCTGCTGAAGCGGCGTTTTTACTTCGAGATAGGTATCTCCTACACGAAAGTCCAGTTTCGATATGCCCAGCCTTTGCTCCCGCAAAACTTCATGGGTGCCTTCACCGACCATATCGGCAAAGCCGCTGTTTTTCAAATAATGCTCCACATATCGGTTTGCGGCATTTTGATTGATGCCAATCCAATCTTTGTTCGGATTGTCGTACAGATCGAGGGATATAGCCTC
>DLFX01000054.1:0-3467 GCA_002482405.1 Firmicutes bacterium UBA7709
ATTCAGTTATCTGGCTTTTCCCGCAATATGCAATTTAAATGTATCTACATACACATCTGAAACAAGTGATATAAATTTGCCGGTTGTTGATATTACTGTCGTTTAGCTCTCGTTTATATGACGCCATCCTTAAATTATATCGTTTGGCCGTCAATTATATGCCTGTTCCTGTCAATTATATGCCTGCTCTTTGAGAACCTGGGCAAAATCCTTTCCGGTTTCCTTGCTGCCGTCGAGATAAACGAGCTGGTCCGACGCCGGGTTCGGATAGACCATGCCCAGTTCCGTGGCCTTCGTCTCGATGATCTGAATGTTTGATGCGCTCTCGATCTTGACGTTCAGATTCTCGATTTCTCCCTGAACCACCTGAGTCTCCTTGATCATGCTGTTGATATGGTACTTCACGCTGGCGGCGTAGGCCGTAGCCAGGATCAGTCCGACGCAGAGCACGCCCACAAACACAGTGAGCAGAAGCAGCCGGAACTTGTCCTGGGCGTTGATCGCGCTGGAACTCTTCGTTCTTATGTTTTCCTTTTTAACCGTCTTCGGTTTCATATCGAGGCCATAGCGTTTATAGCTGTCCTGATACTCATACCATTTTTCTGCTGCCATCATAAGAATGTACCTCTATTTCTTCTCGATCACCCTCAGCTTTGCGCTCCGGGCTCTCGGATTCATCTCAAGCTCCTGGGGAGTCGGCAAGACAGGCTTGCCGCTTATCTTTCTCACATCCGCCACCTTTCCGCAGACGCAAACCGGAAATTCTTTCGGACAGGTGCATGGATTTACTCTTCTGTTGAACGCTTCCTTAACGATCCGGTCCTCAAGGGAGTGAAAGGTGATGATGCACAGCCTTCCTCCGCTTCCAAGAACGTCGATGAATTCATCCATCGCCTTTTCGAGCTGGTTCAGCTCGTCGTTGACCTCGATGCGGATCGCCTGAAACGTGCGCTTCGCCGGGTGAGGGCCTTCCCTCCTGGCGGAAGCCGGTATGGCCGCCTTGATGATGTCCACCAGCTCCGCCGTCGTTTTGATCCGGTGCTTCCGGCGCTCCTTCACGATGAACTCGCTGATTCTCGACGCCCATCGCTCCTCGCCGTACCTCCGGATGATATCCGTCAGTTCTTTTTCGCCGTATTCGTTTACCACGACCTCCGCCGTCAGCGGATCTTCCCTGTTCATCCGCATATCCAGCGGAGCTTCCTGCATGTAGGAGAACCCTCTTTCAAAGTTGTCCAGCTGAAAGGATGAAACCCCCAGATCCAGGATCGCGCCGTCGATGCTTTGAATCCCCTGTTCTTCNNAAAACATCCTTGATATTCACGTAGTTGTTCCGGACGAAAATCTTCCTGCACGGATATTCCTTCAATCTGGCTTCCGCGGCCTGTATCGCGTCTCCGTCTCTGTCGATTCCTATAAAAATCCCCTTTTGATTTAACTTTTCACAGATTCCGGAGGCATGTCCGCCGCCGCCAAGAGTGCCGTCTGCGTAAATCCCCTCCGTCTTTATGTTCAAATTTCTGATTGCCTCTAAAAACAGTACCGAGGTATGTTTGAATTCCATCTCACACCCTCCTTATAAATAAGATGCAGAGCGTCATATGCCAAATTCGGCCATCTTTTCAGCGATCTCGTCGGGCCCGAGATTGGTTCCCTCGTTGTAGTTGTCCCATTCCTGCTTGCTCCAGATTTCGATCTTGCTCAATACACCTATTGTTACCAGTTCTTTATCTATTTTTGCATGCTCTCTCAGATTTTGAGGGATGGTCAGCCTGCCCTGCTTGTCCACCTCGCATTCAACCGCGCTGGAGAAGAAATATCTGACAAAAGCTCTCGCATCCTTGTTTGTTACCGGAAGACTTGTCAGTTTCTCTTCGAATTTGCTCCATTCGTCCATAGGATAGATGTAGAGACAGTTGTCCAAACCTTTGGTGAGAATAAACTTGCTGCCAAGCTGTTCTCTGAATTTTGAGGGGACAATGATCCTACCTTTCACGTCTATGGAATTCTGGTATTCTCCAATAAACATTGACAATGCTCCACCTTAAGTTTTAATTTAACACCACTATACTCCACTTCACTCCACTTTTCAACCACCGCCATGCAAAATCAATCAAAAACCGTTGAGATTTCTCCGGATTTTCTTCGATGGTTTATGTAATTTATTTGTAAAATACAATATATTGTGCGGGCGAAAAAAAACGCCAACAAAATACCGGCGTTTTTCCCGTAACTATTCAGGGGGGATTCAAGGGCTATAGGACATAGCTGAAACAGACGGCGGAAGGGTTTTGATTCCTTTCCACTGAAACCGAATAGTTTTCAAATCTGTGGCACTGAAAAAAAATCATCATATAATGTAGCATATCAATTGTCCCTTACATAGTAAATTTGAGCTCTTTGAGCTTTTACTATGATACAATTCTTAAAGAGAGGTCATAAGCTATGAAACGAAAAATGGTATCAGACGCCAATACCGTTTCCGCAGGCAATTGTCTGGGGCACACCTGCGGAACGAACATCAACACAGAAGGCGTTGAATTTACCAGACAGCAGCCTAACTTGATGTATATAGATAAGGTTTTTTCCTTTAATGAGGATACAGCATGCCCTATCCTATTCAACCTGAATACCGGCGGTCTGAACAGCGATTACTACATCTCTGAACTGGTGCTTGACGGATGCGGTATATTTCCGTGCACCCTTTCTCCCAACGCCGTATTCGAAATCGATAATTCCTATGTAGTTGTTGAATATTTCGACACGAGGCCGCCAGGAGCCGTCAACGCCTCCCAGGTTACGATAGACGGTTTTCCTGTTGACTCCGTCAGCTTCGACAATGGCCAATACACAGCAAGAACACAGAACGTGCTCCCCAGGATCCAGAAGGATCGGTGCCTCGACCGCGGGCTTCCGACAAAGGCCTTTTTCATGGTAAACAACGTAGGCCCCTGGGATTTAAGAGCGACTTATGTTTTAGAGGGTACCGTAAATACCAACGGCAGGACCTGCCGGTTCCGCGCAAAGATATCCAACGCGTCAGACTCGCCTAACACGCAAGTCAACGCCGGAGGAAACTTCGCGGTGCGCAATCTGAGTCTGCCCTGCAGCGTTAACGGAAACGCCCCTGACATCCTGTTCCAGTTCACCGCCAAAGCCAATCTGATCAATCCTCAGTTGGTCGTAAACTGTGAATCGCCGATATTTGCGGTAGACAATGTCGGCGGCGGCTCTGGAGATTCCAACCGAAAAGTGGAAGCCCAGTGGATGTATCCGCCAAATCCGGGTACGGATCCGGATTTCATTCCGCCTTGTCCGCCGATTCCACCTTGTCCGCCGGTTCCGCCATGCCCGCCGGTTTCACCGTGCCCGCCATGCCCGGATCACACTCCATGTCCGCCGTATCCGCCATGTATGGGCCCCGGACAATTTCCGCCCTGTCCGCCGACGCCGCCATATCCGCCGTG
>DLFX01000054.1:3512-4120 GCA_002482405.1 Firmicutes bacterium UBA7709
CGCCATATCCGCCGTGTCCCCCGGCACCGCCGTGTCCGCCGTGTCCGCCATGCCCGCCGGTGATCATCAATCCGATCTCCACCGATACGTGCAGGGTGTCCCTTGTATCAACCGTGTCGGTCGAACCTGTAATACACGTACAGACCGTCCGGAGGACCTTATTCTGCGTGAATGCATGTGAAGGCCTGCAGCCTTGCGATGGCTCCGTCACAGCAGCCGCGGAAGAGGAGGATCGTGAAGACTGCGCCATCGGCGGCGTTGACCGCCCCGATTGCAGATGCTCCGCCTCCGGAGGAACCTCAAGCTGCGGCAATAACAATTCCGGCGTCGGATGCGGCTGCAACAACAATATATCGGACGCCAGGGATCATTGCGGTCACCGGAACGGCGTTCTGGGTGATATCGACCGGCACGTTTTAGAAAAGCTGTTGGAAGAGATCGCCGATGAACTGGCGAATGATTGTGACGGCGTAGCCGGTATCGGATTTGGTCCCGGCAGGCCTCGTGGCTGCGGCTGCAGAGATAACGACAGAGTTGCAGGCGCAAGCGAGTGCCTCAGAGACGAAGCGAGATCCGCCTCTCGGTTCCACGGCCCAAACGGCTGCAGC
>DLFX01000225.1:0-2907 GCA_002482405.1 Firmicutes bacterium UBA7709
CATGATAGTTGGTGCCATGCGCTTTGTCCAGTTCGAAGGTCGTGGAATATACCGCATTAAAGGCATCCATTCCCACGCATCTCTGGAAGCAGGAAGCGGTCTTCTGACCCAGCAATCTCTGCATTTTAACTTTTTTTACCAGATCATCCGTGCTCTGATGCAGATGGGTGAATCTGTTTACGGTCTTTCCCGTAAGGTTTGATTTTGCTGTCATCAGGTCGGCGTACTGAGGATCGCAAGCCAGCTCATATGTCATAGCCAGACATTCGATGGATGGTCTGATCATCGGATGATCGACCCAGTTCTTTACTTCTTCGCCGAACAGATATACCTTTGTGTTCAGTTTTTTCAAGCTCTCAATGTATTGAGCCCTGTTCATTAATGCCATAATACAACCACTCCTTCATGTAAATTATTATACGAGCGCTCCACCGCAGATCCGGCCCTATTGCCGGCCGCCTTGCAGCGCAAAAGGAAACCATTAAATTTTAAAGCAATATTTGTGCCAAAACTATTTTTTCAAAAGTTTTCTGGCCATGTCCAGCAGATCTTCGCTGACAGAGGTGTCAAGGATCACATCCTTGACCTCCGGAATCTCTTCCATTACGATCCCCTTCACGACGTCTTCCACCGTATATTGCGCGGACGGGCAGGTACTGCACGATCCAGTCAGTTTCACATACGCGGTCCCGTTTTCAAAGGCTGTCAACACAACCCCGCCAAAATGGGACGCCAAAAGCGGGTTCACTTTTTCAGTAAGAACCCTGTTGATCTTATCCTCCATGGATACCCCCCCCTTCCTCAGGATGATACTCTTCTGATTTAAGTATAATCATAGAGCTGTGTGTTGACAAGAGCAAAATGGCCGAATTGCAATACACGGAATTTTTAGAATTTTAATGTTTTTTCCAGAAATGATATGGTATAATGATACCTTGATTAAAACAGCAATACTGCATGAAAAATATACTCTGGAAAGGAGTGTGGCTGCTTATGAGCAACTATCGCTTTAATACAAACTGTGTTCAGGGAACATACAGACCAAAGGCCGGAGAACCCCGGGTTTTGCCCATCGTGCAAAGCACGACCTTCGCTTACGATGATTCCGATTACGTTGCGGATCTGTTCGATCTGAAAGCGGAAGGCGCGTTTTATTCAAGGATCGGAAATCCGACGAGTGAAGGCTTTGAGGGAAAGATGAACCTTCTGGAGGGAGGGGTCGGCGCCCTGGCGCTGTCTTCCGGTCAGAGCGCCAGCTTTCTGGCCATCATCAATATCTGTCAGGCGGGAGATCATGTCATCTCGTCCACCAGCATTTACGGAGGCACTTACAATCTGTTCGACGTCTCCCTTCGCAGGCTCGGAATCGACTTTACCTTTATCGATCNNGACGCCGATGAAGAAACGATTTTATCCTGCGCAAAGCCCAATACAAAAGCGATTTTCGGCGAAACCATCGCAAATCCTGGAATGAATGTTCTCGATTTCGAGAAATTTTCTTCAGTGGCAAAGAAGCTTGACGTTCCCTTTATCGTCGATAACACCCTGGCTACCCCATATCTTTGCAGGCCTTTTGAACACGGCGCCAACATCGTCGTCCATTCCGCCACAAAGTATACCGACGGCCATGCTACCAGCCTTGGCGGCGTCATCATCGACGGCGGCAATTTCAACTGGGATAACGGAAAATTTCCCGGACTGACGGAGCCGGACCCCAGCTATCACGGTCTGAAATATTTCGAAGCCATCGGCCCCGCCGCCTACGTCACCAAAGCCCGGGTCCAGCTTCTCAGAGATTACGGCTGCACGCCGAGCCCTTTCAATTCCTTTCTGCTCCACCTCGGCCTGGAGACACTGCACCTGAGAATGGAGCGCCACAGCGAAAACGCGCTGAAGCTGGCGGAGTTCCTGGAAAACCATCCCTCCGTGGAATGGGTCAAATATCCGGGACTGAAGAGCGATTCCTACTATGAGCTGGCTCAGAAATATATGCCTGGAGGCGCCAGCGGCATTCTCTGCTTCGGCGTCAAGGCCGGTGCGAAAGCAGGCAAGGAGCTGGTCAAGCATCTCGATCTCGTCCGGCTGGTGGTCCACCTCGGCGATCTTCGGACAAGCATCCTCCATCCTTCCAGCACTACCCACAGGCAAATGACGGAACAGCAGCAGATCGAGGCGGGCATCATGCCTGAAATGATCCGCGTTTCTGTCGGCATCGAGGATATTCAGGATATCATCGGCGATTTCGACAAGGCTCTGCGCGCCGTTGTAAAATAATGAGGTGAGCCCTTGAACCGGTGTGTGATAATAACATCCTATCAGTCCGCCTTATTAAAGGAGTCCTTTGATTTCACAGAGGGCGATTATGTCATATGCGCCGACGGCGGCTATTCTTACGCCCGGGCGGAGGAGATCGATCCCGATATCGTCATCGGGGATTTCGACTCCATCGGCCTCGACTACATTGAAGCCGATTTAAAGCGTTCAGGCCTGGACAGCCGCTGCCGCATCGCCCGCGTCCCCGCGGAGAAAGACGACACCGATACCCTCATCTGTCTGAAATACGGAATAGAGTTCGGCTTTGAGGAGTTTTTCATACTCGGGGGGCTCGGGGGACGGCTCGATCATACCCTGGCGAACCTTCAGACCATGTCCTATGGGGTGGACCAGCAGAAAACAGTCTGGTTTCTCGACGGAAAGAATCGGGCGACCCTCCGGAGCCCCGGCGCATTGACCGTGAAAAATCCGGGGGATTTTATGATATCCCTCTTTGCCTTCGGTGAAAGCTGTGAAGGCGTTACCATCAGAGGGGTAAAATATCCTCTCGATCATTACCTGATGACGGACAGCTTTCCAATCGGAGTCAGCAATGAATTTGCGGGTGAAGAAGCGGAAATCAGCCACGCGTCT